>NZ_WIWL01000220.1:0-22950 GCF_009600105.1 Pseudomonas sp. FSL R10-0056 | reverse complement strand
TGCCTGAGGCCGATGGCGGCCTTGAGCAAGCGGCCTGCGCCTATTACGGCGCGCCGCATGTGCTGGCGGTACCGGGTTCACAGTGTGCCATTCAGTTGCTGCCGCGTTTGCGCCGTAGCGGCAAGGTTGGCGTGCTGTCGCCGTGTTACGCCGAGCATGCCCATGCGTGGCGGCGCAGCGGGCATATCGTGCGGGAAATCATGGAGCAGGAAATCGACTTCTACATCGACACACTGGATGTGCTGGTGGTGGTCAACCCCAACAATCCCACGGGCTTGAGTCTGACCCCGGAACGCCTGCTGGAGTGGCATGCGCGGCTGATGCAGCGCGGCGGCTGGCTGGTGGTGGACGAAGCCTTTATGGACAACACGCCGCAACTGAGCCTGGCCGCGCATACCCAGCGTACCGGGTTGATCGTATTGCGCTCTTTCGGCAAGTTTTTTGGCCTGGCGGGCGTTCGGCTGGGTTTTGTGCTGGCTGAACTCAAGTTACTCAAGTTGCTGGCCGAGCAAGTCGGTCCCTGGGCGGTCAGCGGCCCGACGCGGATTGTCGGCCAGGCCTGCCTGCTCGACTCCGAGGCCCAAGCTCGTCAGCGCGAACGCAGCGAACTGGCCAGCGGGCGTCTGGAACGTCTGTTGGGCTTGCATGATCTGCCGCCGCAAGGGGGCTGTGCGCTGTTCCAGTGGTTGATCACCTCCCATGCCGATAGCCTTTACGAGTTTATGGCGCACCGCGGCATTTTGCTGCGCCTGTTTACCCACAACAGCAGCGTGCGTTTTGGCCTGCCAGCCGAAGAAGCTGACTGGCTGCGCCTGGAGCAGGCTCTGGCGGCGTACACCAAGGAATCCTTATGAGCACGTTGATGGTGCAGGGCACCACGTCCGATGCCGGTAAAAGCACCCTGGTGACGGCCCTGTGCCGCTGGCTGACCCGTCAGGGCGTGGCGGTGGTGCCGTTCAAACCACAAAATATGGCGCTCAACAGTGCCGTGACTGCCGAAGGCGGTGAAATCGGTCGCGCCCAGGCAGTACAGGCACAGGCAGCCGGGCTGGCACCGCACACGGACATGAACCCGGTGCTGCTCAAGCCCAATAGCGACACCGGAGCCCAGGTAATCATTCATGGTCGTGCTGTCACCAGCATGAATGCCGTGGCGTATCACGATTACAAGGCCATCGCCATGCAGGCCGTTCTGGCCTCGCACCAGCGTTTGAGTGCGGCGTACCCGGTGGTGATGGTAGAAGGGGCCGGTTCGCCGGCCGAGATCAATCTACGGGCCGGTGATATCGCCAACATGGGCTTTGCCGAAGCGGTGGACTGCCCGGTGGTGCTGATCGCCGATATCAATCGTGGTGGCGTGTTTGCTCATCTGGTCGGTACTCTGGAATTGCTCTCGGACACCGAGCAGGCGCGGGTCAAGGGCTTTATCATCAACCGCTTTCGCGGCGATATTGCGCTGCTCCAGCCCGGCCTCGACTGGCTGGAGCAGCGCACCGGCAAACCGGTGATCGGTGTGCTGCCCTATGTTATGGACTTGCACCTCGAGGCCGAAGACGGCATCGACCAGCGCCAGACCGACAAGGCCGACCAGGTGCTCAAGGTGGTGGTGCCGGTGCTGCCGCGCATCAGCAACCACACCGACTTCGACCCGCTGCGCCTGCACCCGCAAGTGGACTTGCAGTTTGTCGGGCCGGGGCAGCCTATCCCGCCTGCCGACCTGATCATCCTGCCCGGTTCCAAAAGCGTGCGCAGTGATCTGGCCTATTTACGCGCCAATGGCTGGGACACGGTCATCAGCCGTCACTTGCGCTATGGCGGCAAGCTGCTGGGCATTTGCGGCGGTTTGCAGATGCTTGGTGAGCAGGTGCACGACCCGCTGGGCCTTGAAGACACTGCGGGCAGCAGTGCCGGGCTGGGCTTGCTGGCATTCAGTACCGAACTGGCTGCCGAAAAACAGTTACGCAATGTGCGCGGGCATCTGGCCCTGGAAAACGCCGAGGTCATGGGTTACGAAATCCACGCGGGCGTGACGACGGGGGCTGCTCTGGAGCAACCGGCAGTGCATCTGGATGACGGACGCCGTGAGGGTGCACAAAGCGCGGACGGGCAGATTCTCGGTACTTACCTGCATGGCCTGTTCGAATCCCCTGCCGCTTGCAGCGCGTTGTTGCGCTGGGCCGGTTTGCAGGATGTGCAGGCCGTGGACTACCACGCCCTGCGCGAGCGGGATATCGAGCGGCTGGCGGATCTGGTGGAAAACCACCTGGATACGGCGTACTTGCGCGAACTGTGCGGAATTTGAATCGTGTGGGAGCGAGCCTGCTCGCGAACAATGCCACTTCGCGAGCAGGCTCTCTGCCACAGTGGACTTGCCGCATTTCCAGAGGTTATTTGACATGCTGCAACTGATTTTGGGTGGCGCCCGTTCGGGCAAGAGCCGTCTGGCTGAAAAGCTCGCGGCCGAGTCTGGCTGTGCTGTTACCTATATCGCCACCAGCCAGCCGCTGGACGGCGAGATGAATGAGCGCGTGCGTCATCATCGCGAACGCCGCCCTGAACATTGGGCGCTGATTGAAGAACCGGTCGAATTGGCCCGCGTACTGCGCGACAACGCGCGCGCCGATGCTTGCCTGCTGGTTGATTGCCTGACGCTATGGCTGACCAACCTGCTGATGCTTGAAGACCTTCAGCGCCTGAACGCCGAGCGTGATGCGCTGCTGGAATGCCTGGCTGAGCTGCCGGGCGAAATCCTGTTTGTCAGCAACGAAACCGGAATGGGTGTCGTACCGCTGGGCGAATTGACTCGCCGCTATGTCGATGAAGCCGGTTGGTTGCATCAAGCCCTGGCCGAGCGCTGTCAGCGAGTCGTGTTGACAGTGGCTGGCCTGCCCCTGACGTTGAAAGGAACTGCACTATGAGCACCCCCTGGTGGCTGAAGCCCTGCAAACCCGTTGATCGTGACATGCAAGCTGCTGCGGGCGAGCATCAGCAACAACTGACCAAACCCGCGGGCTCGCTAGGTCAACTTGAGGCGCTGGCAGTGCAACTGGCCGGGTTGCAAGGGCGGCTCAAGCCCCGTGTCGATCAACTTTGGATCGGCATTTTCGCCGGCGATCACGGCGTGGTTGCCGAGGGTGTCTCGGCTTATCCGCAGGCGGTGACCGGGCAAATGCTGCATAACTTTGTCAGCGGCGGCGCGGCGATCAGCGTGTTGGCCCGTCAGTTGGGTGCGCAACTGGATGTCGTGGACCTGGGCACGGTCACGCCGATGCTGGAGCTGGCCGGGGTGCGGCACCTGCAGTTGGGTGCGGGTACGGCCAATTTCGTCCAGGCCCCGGCGATGTCTGACAGCCAGGGTTTGAGAGCCCTGCAGGCCGGGCGCGACAGCGTGCTGCGGGCGCAGGCGGCAGGCAGTGAAGTGTTTATTGGCGGTGAAATGGGCATCGGTAACACGGCGTCCGCGAGTGCGGTGGCCAGTGCGTTGCTCGCTTGTCCGGCTTCGCTGTTGACCGGGCCGGGTACTGGCCTGGATGCGGCGGGAGTGAGCCACAAGGCACGGGTGATTGAGCGGGCGCTGGCGTTTCACGAGGGGCATCTCGGTGATCCGCTGCGGACCCTGTTTCGTCTGGGTGGCTTTGAAATTGCAGCCCTGGTCGGTGCTTATGTGGCCTGCGCTCAGGAGGGGATTGTAGCGGTGGTCGATGGCTTTATCTGCACCGTTGCGGCCATGGTCGCCGTGCGCCTGAATCCACAGTGTCGTGAGTGGCTGGTGTTCAGCCATCGCGGGGCAGAGCAGGGCCATCGTCATGTGCTCGAGAGCCTGCAGGCCGAGCCACTGCTTGATCTGGGATTGCGCCTGGGCGAGGGCAGCGGTGCTGCGTTGGCGGTGCCATTGATGCGCCTGGCCTGCGACCTGCACGGGCAGATGGCGACGTTTGCCCAAGCCGCAGTGGCAGATCGCCCGGCATGACCGTACAGCTGGATTTGCTGCGTCATGGCGAAACCGAGCTGGGAGGCGGTTTGCGCGGCAGCCTGGACGACGCCTTGACGGCTCTGGGCTGGACGCAAATGCGTGATGCGGTCCAGGGCAAAGGGCCGTGGGATCGTATCGTCAGCTCGCCGTTGCAGCGTTGTGCATTGTTTGCCCGGGAGTTGAGCGTGCAGCTCGATATTCCCGTGTCTTTCGACAAAGATCTGCAAGAGCTGCATTTTGGTGCGTGGGAAGGGCGCAGTGCTGCGGCGCTGATGGAAACCGACGAGCAGGCCCTGGGCTTGTTCTGGGCTGATCCCTATGCTTTTACTCCGCCCGAGGGTGAACCAGTGCTGGCGTTTTCGACGCGTGTGCTGTCTGCCGTCAGTCGTTTGCAGCAGCAGTTCGCCGGTGAGCGGCTGCTCGTGGTGTGCCATGGCGGGGTGATGAAACTGTTGCTGGCCCGGGCCCGAGGCTTACCCCGTGAGCATCTGTTGCAAGTGCCTGTGGGCCACGGCGCGCTCATTGGTTTGCGGGTCGGTGCGGATGATCAGTTGCTCGAGGTCGACGAGTGATGTTGCCGTTCTGGATTGCCCTGCAGTTTTTAAGCAGCTTGCCGATTCGCTTGCCCGGGATGCCCCAGCCTCAAGAACTGGGGCGCTCTTTGTTGTTTTACCCGCTGGTGGGATTGTTGTTCGGCCTGCTGCTGTACGGCGTTAGCGGGCTGTTGTCCGATGCGCCGTTGATGTTGCACGCCGCCTTGTTGCTGACCCTTTGGGTGTTGCTCAGTGGCGGTTTGCATCTGGACGGCCTGGCTGATAGTGCAGATGCCTGGTTAGGCGGTTTTGGTGATCGTGAGCGTACGCTGACCATCATGAAAGATCCGCGCAGCGGGCCGATTGCGGTGGTTGTGTTGATTCTGGTGCTGTTGCTCAAGTTTTGCGCGCTGCTGGCGTTGCTTGAGCAGGGCAACGGTACTGCCTTGCTGATTGTCCCTTTGATCGGGCGCAGTGCTTTGCTGGCA
The DNA here is from genome assembly GCF_009600105.1 of Pseudomonas sp. FSL R10-0056. Taxonomy (NCBI): domain Bacteria; kingdom Pseudomonadati; phylum Pseudomonadota; class Gammaproteobacteria; order Pseudomonadales; family Pseudomonadaceae; genus Pseudomonas; species Pseudomonas sp. FSL R10-0056. The sequence goes on along the minus strand of NZ_WIWL01000220.1, from coordinate 17,956 downwards.
GTATTCCTGACTACGCCCTATGTGCGCGCGGGTGGCTTGGGGCAGGCGCTGGCTGATCATCTGCCACGCAAGGCAGGCTGGTGGGTGCTGGGGCTTAGTGCCCTGGTTTGTGTACTGTTGGTCGGTTATTCGGGGTGGTGGGCGCTTGGCCTGGCAGCGCTGGGGTTCGTTTGGTTGCGCAGGGTGATGATCCGTCGTTTGGGCGGCACTACCGGGGATACCGCCGGGGCGCTGCTGGAATTGCTCGAAGTGCTGGTGCTGGTAGGATTGGCGCTGATCTGACGGTGCACGTGCCCGCTCCCACAAAAAAACCGGGCGGGTGGCGTTACATAAATCTTGATTGTCTTTTATTGCGGGTATATACATACAAAATGTTACCAACCCAGTGTTTATGTACCAATCTGCGACGTGCTGCACGTGGCGTGAGCAGGCATTACGACGGCGCTCTCGATGGCTTCGGGATCAACGTCGCCCAGTATTCCTTGCTGTGCAATCTCAAGCGGCTCGATCAACCGAGCATTTCCACCCTGGCAGAAGCCATGGGGCTGGATCGCAGTACCTTGGGGCGTAATGTGCGGGTGCTTGAGGGCGCTGGGTTGCTGAAGATGACTGAGGGCGCAGACCAGCGTAACCGGTTGGTGTGCCTGACTCGGGCAGGTGAGGACTGCCTTGCGGCTGCCTTGCCGGCCTGGGAGGCTGCGCAGCAGCGCTTGATGGACCGTTTGGGCGAAACCAGGCGTGCGCAGCTGTTGCAACTGTTGGATGAGCTGGCGGGTAAAGACTGATACTCAGTCGTTTGACTTTAAATGGGTATATACCCGCTTCCGGAGAATAATAATGACAACGGTGTGGCGCAACAGCGCTTGGGTTCTTCTTGGCAGTGCGCTCATTCTGGCATTGTCGTTGGGTGTCAGGCATGGCTTCGGGTTGTTTCTGCCGCCCATGAGCGCGCAGTTTGGCTGGGGGCGTGAGGTGTTTGCATTTGCCATCGCCCTGCAAAATCTGATCTGGGGCTTGGCACAGCCCTTTACCGGGGCGTTGGCTGATCGCTTTGGCGCGGCGAAAGTGGTGATCGTTGGCGGCGTGCTGTATGCCGTAGGGCTGTTGCTGATGGGGTTGGCGGATTCACCGCTGTCGCTGTCGTTGAGTGCGGGGTTGCTGATCGGTATCGGCCTGTCGGGCACATCGTTCTCGGTAATTCTGGGGGTGGTTGGCCGTGCCCTGCCTGCAGAAAAACGCAGCATGGGCATGGGCATCGCCAGTGCCGCAGGGTCTTTCGGTCAATTTGCCATGTTGCCCGGCACCCTGGGTCTTATTGGCTGGCTCGGCTGGTCGACGGCGCTTTTGGTGTTGGGCGTGCTGGTGGCGATGATTGTGCCATTAGTGGGCATGCTCAAGGATCGTCCGCTGCCAAGCCTGGGCGGTGAGCAAACCCTCAGGGAGGCCCTGCGTGAGGCCTGCTCGCATTCGGGCTTCTGGCTGCTGGCGTTGGGTTTTTTTGTTTGCGGCTTTCAGGTGGTGTTTATCGGTGTCCACCTGCCAGCCTATCTGGTGGATCAGCATTTGCCGGCGACAGTTGGCACCACGGTGCTGGCGCTGATCGGTCTGTTTAATATCTTCGGTACTTACACGGCTGGCTGGCTCGGCGGGCGCATGTCCAAGCCGCGCTTGCTGACGGCCTTGTACCTGGCGCGGGCGGTGGTAATCGTATTGTTTTTGTGGGCGCCGATCACACAACTCAGCGCTTACCTGTTTGGCATGGCCATGGGCTTTTTGTGGTTGTCGACGGTACCGCTGACCAATGGCACGGTGGCGACCCTGTTTGGCGTGCGTAACCTGTCGATGCTGGGCGGGATCGTATTTCTCTTCCATCAGCTGGGGGCTTTTCTGGGCGGCTGGCTGGGTGGCGTGGTCTATGATCAGACAGGCAGCTATGATCTGATCTGGCAAGTCTCGATTTTGTTGAGCCTGTTGGCGGCTGCCTTGAACTGGCCCGTGCGCGAGCGCCCGGTGGCCCGTTTGCAGGCGCAAGGGAGTTTAGGATGAGTGCAAGCTGGATCTGGTTGGGTGCAGTCAGTGCCGGTGCCTTGTTGCTGGCTCTTGTCTGGTGGGGCTGGCATCAGGGTGGGCTGGCCTTGATGCAGTTGGGTATGGGTGCTTGCTAGTGTAGCGGCGGATGAGTAAGTTCTGAGCTTGCCTCTTTCTCAAGGACACCGATGATGCTTAAGTGCTGGATTGCGATGCCTGTATTGCTGTTGGCCTGCGCCGGTTCGGTCTGGGCGGCGGATTGCCCGCCTTTACTGGAGGGCTCGTTGCCCAAGTTGCGGGCCAAGGAATCGATTGATCTGTGCCAGCGCTTTGCCGGTAAACCGCTGTTGATCGTCAATACCGCGAGTTTTTGCGGATTTGCTCCGCAGTTCAAGGGGCTTGAGGCGTTGAACCAGCGCTACAAGGGCCAGGGGCTGGAGCTGATCGGCGTGCCTTCAGACGACTTCAAGCAAGAGGCCAAGGATGGTGAGGAGACGGCCAAGGTGTGCTACGTCAACTATGGCGTGACGTTCACCATGATCGATCCGCAGCATGTGCGCGGGCCTGATGCCGCGCACCTGTTCAAGGTACTGGCCGAGCAGAGCAATGCGCCGAAGTGGAACTTCTACAAGTATGTGGTGGATCGCCAGGGCAATGTGATTGCCAGCTTCTCCAGTTTAACCAAGCCCGACAGTCCTGAATTGATCGAGGCTATCGACAAGGCCATTGCTTCAAAGCCCTGAATCGCAGCCATTAAAAAGCCCCGCCTCGGTAACGAGAGCGGGGCTTTTTTTGATTCAGCTGGCGAGGGGATTAGCCTCGCGGAGAATCAGAACTTGTAGGTTGCACCTACAGCAAAACCGTTAGCGCTGTTTTCATATTTGGAGCTGTAGTAACTACCGATCTGAGGTTTGGCGTCATCAACCTTGACGGACTCTTCCTTGAGGTAGGAATAAGCCACGTCAATGTTCAGGTTGTCATTGACGGCATAACCGGCACCCAAGCTGAAAATGGTACGGTCGCCGGTAGGGATACGTGGCGAGCGATTTTCATTGTTGGTAGGCGACTGGTCCCAGGTCAGACCGGTACGCAGTACCCACTGCTTGTTCAACTGGTACGAAGTACCGATGGCGTATGCCCAGGTATCGTGCCAGTTCTGCTCTTCCTTGATGGTGCTGAACAGTGCGGGCGATGCGGCGCCGCCGGCAGCGGCGGTTACGCCTTCGTTCTCTACGGTGATGTCTTTCAGGCGGCTCCAGCGAGTCCAGGTAGTACCTGCATAAACCTTCCACGCGTCATTGATTTCTTGTGTAACCGACAGGTCCCAGGATTCAGGGGTGTCGATTTTCAGCGAGGCGTCATAACGGTTGCTTTTCAGGCGGGCAGCCGTGAACGGGTCGCTGCTGGCCGTGACGTTAGTGTGGCCTTCGAGCTTGTATTTAACCTTGGAGTGGTAAGTCAAACCAACGCGAGTGGTATCGGTAGCCTGTACCAATACACCAACGTTAAAGCCCAGAGCGGTATCGTCGCCCTTGATTTTTACATTGCTGTCGCCTGCCCCGGCCAGTGGGTTCGGGGTCAGTCTGACTTCGGACTCGAGTGTGCCGGCGATGCGGTTAATGGTCGGGCCAAAGCCGATCGATACCTTGTCGTTGAATGCATAGCTGACGGTAGGTTGCAGGGTTACAACTTTTACTTCGCTTTTGCTGCCGAAGCCGCGGCCCTGGAAGCTGCTTTCGTAGTCGGTCACAAGGCCGAACGGAGCATAAACACCGAAGCCTACGGCCCACTCGTCATTGAGCTTGTTGGTGTAAAAGCCCATAGGGACGGCAGTAAATGGAACCATGTCGCCTTTATTGGTACCCGATATGCTGCCACGGGCATCCTTGATATCGGTCGAAGCATCAATAACAGCGATACCGCCTGTTACTTGCTGGCCGCTGAGGCGGGACATACCGGCAGGGTTACCGAAAACGGTACTTGCATCGTCGGCAGAAGATGAACGACCTGCGAAGCCGGTCCCCATACCGCTGACGCTTTGTTCGTTGAGTGCGAAGCTGCTAGCGAAAATCTGGCTGGAAGCCAAAGTGACGGCGAGGCCAAGTGTGGTCTTGAGCATTACTTTTTTCATTATTAGAACTCCTTATGATCACCGGACGAAAACTACCAACATTTTTGTGGTTGCGCTATAGGCTAAATCGAAGAAGATAGCGATGTTTTGTAGGACAATCCGACCGGTTTTAAATCATTTACACGTTGTTATAGTAGGTGGGAATCTCAAGCAATCTGGTTGAGAGGTGAGACGCAGCTGTGCCAGGCGTGGGCAAAATCGCGCAAACGTCCATGTGGTTCAAAGGCTTGGCGCCAGATCCTTGCCATGCCCAATAAATCGTCAGCCGCGGGGACAACGACTTTGTGTTGCTCTATCAACAGCCAGGCAATGGCGGTGGCGTAGCGCAAATTAACCGTGAGCTCGATATGAGGGCTGCACAAAAACGCATGCTGACTGGCCAGCCCGCGAACCAGGCTCGCCAGATCCGGGTCGTGGGCCAAGTATTGGTACCACAGGTCCGCATGGCGTATCTCACGTATGCAATAAAGGCCGTGACCGTGGCGATCGTGCAGGGCCGAGCCCAGGTGCGACTGGCTGGCCGCAATACCTAGCAACAAAGCTTCTGCATCCGGGTTGTCTTGCCCCAGATACAGAAGCGTTGGCCGGATCACGTAATGGCTCAACTCTCTGGCAGCGATACCCATAAAGTCCTCGAGGCCTGAAAATGACCAGCGAGGCCCATGCGCTTGGCAGCAGTGGATCGGAAGGGGTCGCTGGAAGCGGATCATGCCGCTTGAGTTGAAGTGTAGTGTCAGATTCTCGCTGTAAAGTTATGTTTTTAAAACATTTAAAGCTTCGGTCAGCGGGCTATATATCCGCAAGTAATTAAACAATGCCGGATATTTCTTAAAGTGCAGGCAATAAAAAGCCCTGTTAATCAGGCAGGGCTTGATGTGTAGCGCTCAAGCTGTCAGGCAATCAGGGCCTGACGGGTACGCTCGATCACAGCTTGCAGAGGTTCTGCGCTGGAATACTGGTCGGGGTACAGGCGTTCGCTGTGACGGGCAATACCGTGTTCGTTGACCAGGGTGAAACTGAAGCATCCTTTGCGAGCAGCCATAATCAGGCAGTTCATTGGGGCAAAGGCGTTGGTTAGGGTGCGAATGGCATCCTGAGTATGGATTTGAGTAGACATAGTTATTAGGTGTTCCTACAAATGACACGGAATCTGATCCGTGCTGCGTTAAAACGTTCCAGTGACGTCGAGCCATTCTTTGGCTGGACGAAGAACCTGACTGGAACAAAGCCGCCAGTTGGAGCGCATTAAGTATGTGGCGCTTGGGCTGGCAGGTAGGTACTTAGGAGGGCAGGCAGTCACAACAGGAGCTAAGGTTCCGTGCTCCGGGTGAAGATCCTGATCAATTTGCAGGTTGGTTCGGTCAGAGTAAAAGAACTTCGCGATACCCTGTGCGTTTGTGCAGAGGCCGTATCGTCGCAAGATTTACCTGGAAACCATCGAGGGGGTCGATCCCGTTTGTTCAGCTTACGTTCGCTTTTTGCGAGGTGCTGGAGGGATTTGTTCGGCCCGAATTGACTTTCAGCTTGGTACTAACGCTGCGGATACTAACGGGTTGAATTTTTAAACGCAAGTATGCTAGCAAAAATACTTTATGTGGCCATGCCGCAACCTCAGGTTGGCGTGTGGCGCTGACTAGTACATTTCAGCGGTTTCGCCAGTAGCGCGGTGTGTGTGTTCTGTCGGCAACAAGCCCCTTGAATGAAGCGCCGCAGCGGTGCGTCAGCGTGCAAGCCGTGCCCGGTAAAGGCCCGGTTTTTTGCTCTGAATGTGAGCTTGTGCACATTAACAGTGCTGGTGGCAAAATCAGCGCAGATACCCGTGTTTTGCTCTTGCTAGCCTGCCTTGTAAATTTAAGTCAATGAAAAACATCGTTTTTTTTAATTGGTGAAAAAATCGACAGTTTGACCTGAGGCCGCGCGGGGTGGGCGTTTGCGGGGGTTAAAGCAAGGTTGTCCACTGACTTATCCACAGGATCTGTGGATTGTCCAAAGCGCTTGCTCTAGATCAAGGGTATCGACTTTTTTGGGCTTTACCCGGACGAAAAAAGGAGTAGAGTGGCGCGCCTTCTGTTCTGCCCTACAGTGTCGTATGAAGTTCCGCACCGCTACTTCCTCTGTTGCTCGTCCCAATACATCCACTGAAGCACCCAAACGCTTTTCTTTGCGGGTCGCGATCTGGCTGCTGGATAACCCGCGCCTGAGCGCCAGCCCCAGCGTCAAACACGTTGCCGGTCATTTGCTCAAGCAACCTGCCCGCCAGGGCGTGGTGCTGGCGCAAAGCCGTTTGGGCCAGTTGATGTGCCGTGAATGCGGCAGCGCCCGCGATCAGCGCATTGGCCACGAACTGTTGCGTCAGGCCGCTCGCGCCGGTGATCGTCTGGCCCAGCAGGAATTGAACAAGACCCAAGACTGAGCTGTCTTCGGCGCGGCCTGTTGGTTAACCTTGTTCTTTTACCTCGTGCGGAGGGTTTATGGCCCTGGATCTAAGCAGCCTGTTGCTTGGCCTGGCAGCAGCGGGCGTGCCGTTGCTGGCGTTAATCTGGCAGTTGCAACGCAAACTCGGCAGCCATCCCGCTGAGCTGGCGTTGCTCAACGAGCGTTTGAATACGGCGCAGTTGGCCCAGGAAGGTCTGGGCGCCCAGCTGGATGCCTGTCGCGACGAGGTCAGTGACCTGGGTCAGGCCAATGCCGCCAAGCAGGCCGAGCTGGCAGCATTGAGCCGCGAAGTAGAGCTCTTGCAGGTGGAGCGCGACAATGGGCGCGACGCCGCCCATGCCTGGAACCTGGAGCGCAACCAGAAAGAAGTCGAACTGCGGCGCCTGGATGCCCATGCGTCTGGGCTGGCTGCAGAGTTGCGTGAACAGCAAGACAGCCATCAGCAACGACTGAACGACCTGCAGGGTTCCCGGGACGAGCTGCGGGCCCAGTTTGCCGAGCTGGCGGGCAAGATCTTTGATGAGCGCGAGCAGCGTTTCGCCGAAACCAGCAATGAGCGCCTCGGGCAGTTGCTCGATCCGCTTAAAGAACGCATTCAGTCGTTTGAAAAACGCGTCGAAGAAAGCTATCAGCAGGAATCGCGGGAGCGCTTTTCCCTCGGCAAAGAACTGGAGCGCCTGCAGCAGTTGAATTTGCGCCTGAGCGATGAGGCGACCAACCTGACTCGCGCCCTCAAAGGCCAGAAGACCCAGGGTAACTGGGGTGAGTTGATTCTGGAGCGGGTGCTGGAGCACGCGGGGCTTGAGAAGGGCCGCGAGTACCAGACTCAGGTCAGCCTCAAGGGGCCGGACGGAGAGCGTTTCCAGCCAGACGTATTGATCATGTTGCCCGGTGACAAGCAGGTGGTGGTCGACTCCAAGGTCAGCCTGACGGCTTATCAGCAATATGTGGGGGCTGACGACGACGTGATCGGGCAGGCGGCGCTCAAGCAGCATGTGCTATCGCTGCGCAATCATGTGAAAGGGTTGGCCAGCAAGGACTACAAGCGTCTGGAGGGGTTGCACAGCCTGGATTTCGTGTTGTTGTTCGTGCCCATCGAAGCGGCTTTTTCGGCGGCGTTGCAGGCCGAGCCCAACTTGTTTCAGGAAGCATTTGATCGTCATATCGTGATCGTCAGCCCAACCACGCTGCTGGCCACCTTGCGGGTAATCGACAGCCTCTGGAAACAGGAGCGCCAAGGCCAGAACGCCCGCGAAATTGCCGAGCGTGCCGGTTGGCTGTACGACAAGTTTGTTTTGTTTATTCAGGATCTGGATGAAGTGGGCAATCGCCTGCAGCAGCTGGACAAGGCCTACAGCTCAGCTCGTAATAAGCTGACGGAAGGCCGCGGCAATCTGGTCAGCCGCAGCGAACAGCTCAAGCTGCTGGGGGCCCGGGCCAGCAAGAGCCTGCCAGCCGACCTGCTGGAGCGGGCCATGACCGACGAAGAGGGTGTCGCCCACCCGGCGGAATAAGCGGTGTGCAAGGCTTTGTGGGGGCGGGCTTGCTGCGATGGCATCAACCAGGCTCTGCAAGTAAACCGAGTTGGCACTATCGCGAGCAAGCCCGCTCCCACAAGGGCGCTCAGCTAGAGCGGCACATGCCTGCTCAGCAGCGCCCGCAGCACGGCGGGCTTGACCGGCTTGGGCAGATACTCAAGACCGGCCGCATGCACCTCGGCGATCATCTCGGGGCGGCCATCGGCGCTGATGACCACGCCCGGTACAGGCTCGCCCAACTGGGCTCTTAGCCAGCGCATCAGCTCTGTCCCGACCTCGCCATCATCCAGATGGTAATCAACCAGTACCAACTGCGGCCGCACGCCTTCATTGAGCAACGCCGCGCATTCTTCGCGGTTGCGCGCTGTCCAGACCTGGCAGCCCCAGCGTGTCAGCAGGCTTTGCATGCCGATCAGGATGCTGTCTTCATTGTCGATACACAGCACTCGGGCGCCTGTTAGCGGTTGGCCATTCTGCTCGGAGACCACCGGCTGCGGTGCGGCCTGGCTCTTTGCCATCGGCACGCGCACGCTGAATACGCTGCCAAAGCCGGGCCATGAGCGCACTTGCAGGCTGTGCCCAAGTACGTGGCACAAGCCGTCGGCGATGGCCAGGCCCAGGCCCAGGCCTTTTTCGGCGCGGGTCTGGTGGCTGTCGAGGCGTTTGAATTCTTCAAAAATGACCTGCAGTTTGTCTTCCGGGATGCCCGGGCCACGGTCCCACACCTCAAGGCATAGCTCACTGCCGCGTCGGCGTACGCCCAGCAATACCGGGCCCTTGGCGTAGCGGAAGGCATTGGTGAGGAAATTTTGCAGGATCCGGCGCAGCAGTTTGATATCACTGTTGACCCGCACGCGGCTACCGTGAACCCGGAAGCTCAGGCCCTGTTCCTGGGCCTGTGCAGTGAACTCATTGCCCAGGGTTTCGAACAGGTCATTTATGGCAAAAGGCTTGATGTCGGGCGTGATCTTGCCGTTTTCCAGGCGGGAAATATCCAGCAGGTCGCTGATCAGGTCTTCAGCCGAGCGCAGTGAGCTGTCCAGATGCTGCACCAGCTTGCGGGCTTCGGCGCTCAAGCCTTCCTCTTGATGAGAAAGAGCAGACGAGAACAGGCGTGCCGCGTTCATGGGCTGCATCAGGTCATGGCTTACTGCTGCCAGAAAACGGGTTTTCGACTGGCTGGCTGTTTCAGCCACGCCTTTGGCTTCGGTTAACGCCTGATTCAACTGCGACAGTTCAAAGGTGCGCTCGGCAACACGTTGCTCCAGGCCTTCATTGGCTTCGGTCAGGGCCTGTTCAGCTTCGCGGAACGCGGTGATGTCGGTGAAGCTCATGACGAAACCGCCGCCGGGCATCGGATTGCCGATCAGCTCGATGACGCGGCCATTGGGGAACAGGCGCTCGGAGGTATGCGCCCGACCCTGGCGCATCCAGTGCAGGCGCCGGGCCACATGCACTTCGGCTTCGCCGGGGCCGCACAGGCCGCGTTCAGCGTTGTGGCGGATAATGTCAGCAATCGGGCGCCCCACGCTGATCAACCCCTCCGGGTAGTCGAACAATTCCAGATAACGGCGGTTCCAGGCCACCAGCTTAAGTGACTGGTCGACCACGCTGATGCCCTGGGTGATGTTTTCAATGGCGCCCTGGAGCAAGGCGCGGTTGAACTGCAGTACTTCGGACGCTTCGTCGGCAATCCGCACCACGTCTTCCAGCTGCATTTCCCGGCCTTCAATCGCCGCTTTTACTACCGCACGGGTAGAGGACGCGCCGAGCACACCGGCCAGTAGCCGTTCGGTGTGGGCGATCCATTCGCCATTGGCGTTCTGGTTAGGGTTAAAGCCCTTGCCCTGACGGTAGGCGAAGCGAATAAAGCTCTGGTGCGCGCGTTCTTCGCCGACAAAGCGTGCGGCGAGGGCCAGCAGGTCATTGATCTGTACCGACAGCATCGAACGACCGCTGGGGTGGCTGCTCAGCTCCTGGCCGATAAAACGTCCGGCCTGCCAGTGTTCTGACACGCGGGTTCGCGACAGCACCGAAACCCAGGCAAACAGGGTGAAGTTGCCTGCCAGTGACAGCACTACACCCTGTGTCAGCGGGGTGATCGAAAGGCCCAGCGGGTTACTGTGCAGCCACGCCAGCCCAGGGAAGTGGCTCAGGTGCCAGCCAAAGCTGTGGGCGATGATCGGCAGTACCAGGGTGTAAAACCAGATAAAGGTGCCCGTCGCCAGTCCGGCGAAAACCCCCCGGCGGTTGGCCTGCTTCCAGTACAGGGCGCCGAGCATGGCCGGCGCCAGTTGGGTGACGGCAGCGAAGGCAATCTGGCCAATGGTGGCCAGGCTGGCGGTCGAGCCCAGCAGGCGGTAGCTGACATAGGCCAGCAGCAGAATCACCACAATCGACACGCGCCGCACCGAAAGCATCCAGTGGCGGAACACCTCGAACGGGCGCTCGGCGTTTTTGTGGCGCAACAGCCATGGCAGCAGCATGTCGTTGGAAACCATGGTCGACAGCGCCACGCTGGCCACGATGACCATGCCGGTGGCCGCCGATGCACCGCCGATAAAAGCCAGCAAGGCCAGCGCCGGGTGGGCCTGGGCCAGGGGCAGGCTGATCACGAATGAATCCGGTAATACCGAGCTTGGCAGCAACATTTGCCCGGCCAGGGCGATGGGCACTACAAACAGCCCGGCCAGAATCAGATAGGCCGGGAACACCCATTTGGCCAGTTGCAAGTCCTGGGGTTCGATGTTTTCCACCACGGTAACGTGGAACTGACGGGGCAGGCAGATAATCGCCATCATGGCCACGCCAGTCTGGACGATCATCGAGGGCCAATTGACGGTTTCTTTCCAGTACTCCTCAAGCCGCGGTGCGAGCATGGCTTGATTGAACAGATCGTCGAAGCCGTCATACAGCCCATAGGTTACGAAGGCGCCGACGGCGAGAAAGGCGAACAGCTTGACCAGCGACTCAAAGGCAATCGCCAGCACCATGCCGCGGTGGTGCTCGGTGGCATCGAGGTTGCGGGTACCGAAGAGGATGGTGAACAGCGCCAGCACCAGGGTCACGATCAGCGCCGTGTCCTCGACCCTCGAGCCGGTTGCATCGGCGCCGGCGCCGATCAGCAGGTTGACCCCCAGCACAATGCCTTTGAGCTGCAGGGCGATATAGGGCAACACGCCCACCAGGCAGATCAATGCCACCACAATTGCCAGTGACTGGGACTTGCCATAGCGGGCGGCGATAAAGTCGGCAATCGAGGTGATGTTCTCCTGTTTGCTGATCATCACCATCTTTTGCAGCACCCAGGGCGCGCATACCAGCAGCAGTACCGGCCCCAGGTAAATCGGCAGGAATGCCCAGAGTTGTTCGGCGGCCTGACCAACGGCGCCGAAGAACGTCCAGCTGGTGCAGTACACCGCCAGCGACAGGCTATACACCCACGCGCGAACCCGCGGCGGCAGTGGTTTGCTGCGCCGGTCACCATAAAAGGCAATGGCAAACATAATGGCCATATAGGCCAGGGCAACGGCGGCAATCAGCCCGCTGGACAACGACATGGACGCTCCTGAAGGTATAAGACCGCAAGCAATCCCGCTTGAGACAGCTAGTCTCGCATGATGTTCGGAGCGCGTCAGTGTCGACCATGGTCTGAGCGCGGCCTGGTGTCGCAGGGTTTGAAGTTGGTCGATATGATCTTATATAGGTGCAGTAGATAACAGTTAGAGAAATTACCCGTTATATAGATATTCGATTTGGTTCTACTCTAATTGCACCTCAAACGAGGCTCAGGAGGAACCCATGACTTGCCCAAACAAAGCCAAAGCCGCTTTTCGGCCATTTAGCCACTTGCAGCACCCTCGCGAAGTGATCCGCCAGTTCACCCCGAACTGGTTTGCCGCGACCATGGGTACGGGGGTTTTGGCCTTGGCCCTGGCTCAATTACCGGTGCATATTCCCGGTGTACATGCCTTTGCCGAAGGGTTGTGGTTGTTCAATATCGGTCTGTTTATTCTATTCAGCGTGCTTTATGGCGCGCGCTGGATGTTGTATTTCGACGAGGCGCAGCGCATTTTCGGGCACTCCACAGTGTCGATGTTCTTTGGCACCATCCCCATGGGCCTGGCCACCATCATCAACGGTTTTCTGGTGTTCGGCGTGCCGCGCTGGGGTGACGGCATGGTGCAGGTGGCCGAAGTGCTGTGGTGGATCGATGTGGCCATGGCGCTGGGCTGTGGCGTGCTGATCCCCTATCTGATGTTTACCCGTCAGGATCACAGCATCGACCAGATGACTGCTGTCTGGCTGCTGCCGGTGGTGGCCGCTGAGGTTGCGGCAGCCAGTGGCGGTCTCCTGGCACCGTATCTGAGCGATACCGTCACGCAGTTTCATGTGCTGATTACCAGCTATGTACTGTGGGCGTTTTCGGTGCCGGTGGCATTCAGCATCCTGACCATTTTGATCCTGCGCATGGCGCTGCATAAACTGCCCCACGAGAGCATGGCTGCATCCAGCTGGCTGGCGTTAGGCCCTATCGGTACGGGTGCACTGGGCCTGCTGTTGCTGGGTGCCGATGCCCCGGAAATTTTTGCGGCCAATGGCCTGGCACGAATCGGTGAGATTGTCGAAGGCCTGGGCCTGATCAGCGGGGTGATTCTGTGGGGTGTGGGCTTGTGGTGGATTGTGATGGCGGCATTGATCACTATTCGCTACTTCCGCTCGGGCATCCCGTTCAACCTGGGCTGGTGGGGCTTCACCTTCCCGCTGGGGGTGTACTCGCTGGCCACCCTGCGCCTGGGCAGCATGCTGCACCTGAGCTTCTTTGATGTAGCCGGTTGCATCCTGGTGCTGGCACTGGCGCTGATGTGGCTGTTGGTCGGCAAGCGCACCGTGCAAGGGGCTTATCGCGGCGAGTTGTTTGTCTCGCCCTGCATTGCCGGGTTGAAGAAGTAAAACGTACCCTCGGGTTCTGTGCGCCTTTGCACAGAACCCGAGCAAGGTTGTGCCCTGAGTGTTACAACGGCCCTCCAAAGAGAAAGCCCTTCAGCGCAACGTGAGTACATGGATGATGAGTCACCCCTCGCAATTCAGCTTGCTAGGCAAGCGCCGCTTCCTGCCTTTTTTCGTGACCCAGGCCCTGGGCGCGCTCAATGACAACCTGTTCAAGCAATCGCTGATTCTGGCCATCCTTTATAAGCTCAATATCGAAGGTGACCGGGGTATCTGGGTCAATCTGTGCGCGTTGCTGTTTATCGTGCCTTTTTTCCTGTTCTCGGCCCTGGCCGGTCAGTTTGGTGAAAAGTACGCCAAGGACCGTCTGATTCGTCTGATTAAGCTGGGCGAAATCGCCATCATGGTGGTTGCAGCCATTGGCTTTGCATTCGGCCACCTGGCATTGATGCTGGTCGCATTGTTCGCGATGGGCACCCATTCGGCGCTGTTCGGCCCGGTCAAGTACTCGATACTGCCGCAGACCCTGCGACCTGAAGAGCTGGTGGGGGGTAATGGCCTGGTGGAAATGGGCACTTTTCTGGCGATTCTGGCGGGCACCATTGGCGCCGGGATCATGCTGTCCTCCGGCAATTACACGGTTATCGTTTCGCTGGTGATTATCGCGGTCGCAGTGCTGGGGTACCTGGCCAGTCGCGCCATTCCGTCTGCGCCGGCAGATACGCCGCAGTTGCGGCTGAACTGGAATATTTTCAGCGAATCCTGGGCCACTCTGCGCCTGGGTCTGAATCAGACGCCTGCGGTATCCCGTTCCGTGGTGGGCAATTCGTGGTTCTGGTTTGTTGGTGCGATCTACCTGACGCAGATCCCGGCCTACGCCAAGGACTGGCTGTCTGGCGACGAGACCGTTGTGACGTTGATCCTTACAGTGTTTTCAGTGGGTATCGCACTGGGGTCGTTGTTGTGCGAGAAACTGTCGGGGCGCAAGGTCGAAATTGGGCTGGTGCCCTTTGGTTCGTTTGGCTTGACCGTATTTGGCCTGTTGCTGTGGTGGCATTCGGGGCTGATGCCGCAAAACATCCAGGCCAACGACTGGCTGGGCGTGCTGGGTTTCAGCCAGGCCTGGTGGGTGCTGCTGGATATTCTTGGGCTCGGCGTGTTTGGCGGCTTCTATATAGTGCCGTTGTATGCGCTGATCCAGTCGCGCACCTCGGAGAGCGAGCGGGCGCGGGTGATCGCGGCCAACAATATCCTCAATGCGCTGTTCATGGTGGTGTCGGCACTGGTCACCATCCTGTTGCTCAGCGTGGCCGGGCTGACGATCCCCGAGTTGTTTCTGGTGGTGTCGTTGATGAATATTGCGGTCAACGCCTACATCTTCAAAATCGTGCCTGAATTCAGCATGCGCTTCTTGATCTGGCTGCTGGGCCATTCCATGTACCGCGTGCAGCACAAGCACCTGGAGCTGATCCCGGATGAGGGGGCGGCGTTGCTGGTGTGTAACCATGTGTCGTATGTCGATGCGCTGTTGATAGGCGGCGCAGTGCGTCGTCCGATTCGCTTTGTCATGTATTACAAAATTTACGATTTGCCGGTTCTGAACTTTATCTTTCGTACTGCGGGGACCATTCCCATTGCCGGTCGGGGGGAAGATGAAGCAATCCATGATCAGGCATTCGACAGGATTGCCCGCTATCTGGCTGACGGCGAACTGGTGTGCATCTTCCCTGAGGGCAAGCTCACCACGGACGGACAGATCGACGAGTTCAAGGCGGGGGTGATGCGGATTCTGGAGCGCACGCCGGTGCCGGTGATTCCGATGGCGTTGCAGGGGCTGTGGGGCAGTTTTTTCAGTCGCGATCCGCACAAGGGCTTTTTTCATCGCTTGTGGTCGCGGGTGACGCTGGTTGCAGGTACGCCGATAGCGGCCGGGGAGGCCACGCAAAAGCTGTTGCGTGAGCGGGTGATGGCGTTGCGCGGGGCTGTGCAGTAAATCAAAGACACTGTGGGAGCGAGCCTGCTCGCGAAGGGGGACTCGAATACCAGGTCGGCCCAATCGCGAGCAAGCCCGCTCCCACAGTTTTTCGTGCTATGTGCTGACTTTAAGGCCCACCAGGCCGGCAATGATCAGTGCAACACTGGCCAGCCGGAACAACGCCATGGATTCACCAAACAGGATGATCCCGGCAATCACAGTGCCCACCGCGCCAACGCCCGTCCAGATTGCGTAGGCAGTGCCCAGCGGCAGTTCTTTCATGGCCAGACCCAGCAAGCCAAGGCTGATGATCATGGCGCCTACAGTCAGGGCCGTCGGCAACGGGCGGCTGAAACCGTCGGTGTACTTAAGGCCTACAGCCCAGCCAACTTCAAACAGGCCGGCGAAAAACAGAATGATCCAGGACATGGTCTTCTCCATCAACTGATGGGGTCGTCCCCGGAATAATCACTCGATGAGTCGCGAGGTCGTCCTCGCAGTGCGCAGTATATTGCACATGATTATTCCCACAGGCAACCCCGATTTTTCACTCAATAGCAGCCTTGGCTGCTGCCAGGCGATCTTCTTTTTCGCTCATGCGCCGGAAATAGGTCGACAGCAGCGCCCCCGAAATATTGTGCCAAACGCTGAACAGCGCACTGGGCACGGCCGCCAACGGCGAGAAGTGGGCGCTGGCCAGAGCCGCGCCCAGCCCCGAGTTCTGCATGCCGACTTCCAGGGCCAGGGATTTACGCTGGGCCAGGGGCAATTTGAACAGACGGCCGGTAAAGTAGCCGAGCAAATAGCCGAAACTATTGTGCAGTATCACCACGGCCATAATCAGCAAGCCGGACTTGGCGATTTGCGCCTGACTGGCCGCCACCACGGCGGCGACGATAATCACGATGCTGACCACTGACACCAGCGGCAGCACATCGACGGCAAAGCGCACCCGTGCGCCAAGCAGGCGCTGGGCCAGTACGCCGAGCACAATCGGTAGCAACACAACCTGCAGGATCGACCAGAACAGCTCCATAAACGAAACCGGCAGCCAGGCCGACGCCAGCAGCCAGATCAGGGCCGGGGTCAACAAGGGGGCGAGGAGGGTGGTCACGGCGGCAATCGCCACCGACAGCGCCAGATCGCCCCGGGCCAGCCAGGTCATGACATTGGACGAGGTACCGCTTGGGCAGCAACCGACCAGGATCACCCCAACGGCGATTTCCGGTGGCAGGTGGAACACCTGGCAAAGCAACCACGCCACGCCGGGCATGATCACGAAATGTGCAACCACACCCTGCGCCACACGCCAGGGGTGACGGGCGACTTCGGCGAAGTCATCGAGTTTGAGGGTCAGGCCCATGCCGAACATCACCACGCCAAGCAGCGGCACGATGTAGCCTTTAAGGCCAACAAACCAGGCTGGCTCAAGAAACGCCAGCACGGCAAAAATCAGAACCCAGTAAGCAAAGGTATTACCGACAAAGCGGCTTAAGGCAGCAAGTGCGCGCATGGTGGTCCTTATTGTGGTTGTTCTGGTGGATATGATTGTGGGAGCGAGCCTGCTCGCGAAGATCTCGTGAGCGCCGTGGCGCTACTTTCGCGAGCAGGCTCGCTCCCACAAAAAAAACGATTGCAGCGGGTGTTTAGATGCCCTGTGGGATCTCTTCGCCGCCCAGTGCTTCAAACAGCTGTGGCAAGAACTCGCCGAAGGTCAGCATCATCAGGGTGAAGCTGGCGTCCTGCTGGCCCAGATCGTCATCACCGCCGTCCTGTTCGGCCTGGTCTTGCAGCAGGTCTTCGAATTTCAGGCGTTTGACCACCAGTTTGTCGTCCAGTACGAACGACAGTTTGTCCTGCCAGGCCAGCGACAGCTGGGTTACGACTTTGCCAGTGCTCAAGTGCAGCTGGATTTCGTCGCTGGTCAGGTCCTGGCGCTTGCAGCGGATGATGCCGCCATCTTCATGGGTGTCGCGCAGCTCGCATTCGTCGAGGACAAAGAAGTTGTCGGCGGCTTTCTGGGTCTTGACCCATTCCGTCATCACCGCACTTGGTGCAACCTTGACTGCCAGTGGGCGAACCGGCAGCGAGCCGATCACTTCACGCAGGGTGGACAGTAAATCCTCGGCGCGTTTCGGGCTGGAGGCGTTAACCAGGATCAGGCCCTGTTTTGGCGCGATGGCGGCAAAGGTGGCGGAGCGGCGGATAAAGGCGCGGGGCAGAAACGCCTGGATGATTTCATCCTTGAGCTGATCGCGTTCCTTTTTGTAGACCTTGCGCATTTGCTCGGCCTCGATCTCTTCGACCTTCTCCTTTAATGCATCACGCACCACGCTGCTCGGCAGGATGCGCTCTTCTTTGCGGGCGGCAATCAGCAGGAAGTCCTGGCTGACGTGAACCAGCGGGGCGTCTTCGCCTTTGCTGAACGGGGCAACGAAACCGTAGGTGGCTACTTCCTGGCTTGAACACGGGCGGGCCAGTTTGGTGGCCAGTGCAGTTTCCAGCACCTGTGCATCAAATGGCAGATCTTGGGTCAGGCGATAGATAAGCAGGTTTTTGAACCACATGGGGTGAATCACTCCTATATACAAAGACGCATTATTCGCTTGATAACCTTAATAGGCCAACCCTGCGCTAAGCCTTTGTAGTGCTTGGGAAAATTATTTTAAAAAGTACTTGCCAGACTATAAGTCGCTCCGTAGAATGCGCGCCACACCGAGAGTGAAAGGGTGATTAGCTCAGCTGGGAGAGCATCTGCCTTACAAGCAGAGGGTCGGCGGTTCGATCCCGTCATCACCCACCATTCGCTCACAGTGTTACGCGCAGCGGTAGTTCAGTCGGTTAGAATACCGGCCTGTCACGCCGGGGGTCGCGGGTTCGAGTCCCGTCCGCTGCGCC
>NZ_WIWL01000219.1:0-22969 GCF_009600105.1 Pseudomonas sp. FSL R10-0056 | reverse complement strand
GCTGCGTGATGCCGTGCATGGCGGCTGGTTTGCCCGCCCCACCGCCGAAGACGGCAATACCCGTAAAGACGCCTACCTGCACGCCTTTGTGGCCCTGGCCGCCAGCTCGGCTGCAGTTGCCGGGCGCGGCGGTTCTGCCGAGTTGCTGGGCGATACGGTAGCAATACTTGAAGGTCATTTCTGGTCCGGGTCGGAAGGCGCCCTGCTGGAAAGCTTTGCCCGCGACTGGAGCGACTGCGAGGCGTATCGCGGGGCCAACAGCAATATGCACGGTGTCGAAGCTTTTCTGGCCCTGGCCGATGTCCTCGATGAAGACCTGTGGCTCGACCGCGCCCTGTCGATTGCCGAAAAGCTTGTTCACCAGCATGCAGCGCAATCCGGCTACCTGCCCGTGGAACATTTCGACAGCCAGTGGCAGCCATTGCCCGATTACAACCGGGACAACCCGGCAGACGGTTTTCGCCCGTTCGGCAAAACGCCCGGCCACGCCTTTGAATGGGCGCGCCTGCTGTTGCACCTCGAGGCGGCCCGCAAGCAACGCGGCCTGGCGGCGCCCGAATGGCTGCTGGAAGACGCGCGGCGGTTATTCGCCAGTGCATGCCAGTTCGGCTGGAACGTCGATGGTGGCTGCGGAATCGTCTACACCGTGGACTGGAACCACCAGCCGCTGGTGCGTGAGCGTCTGCACTGGACCCTGGCCGAAGCCTCGGCAGCTGCGGCGGCGTTGTTGCAACGCAGCGGTGAGCATGAATACGAAGTCTGGTATCAACAGTTCTGGGACTATATCGACCTGTACATGATCGACCGCCAGAACGGTAGCTGGCATCACGAACTGGGGATCGACAACCTGCCTTCGCAAAATATCTGGCCGGGCAAGCCGGACCTTTACCATGCTTACCAGGCCACGCTGCTGCCCCGTTTGCCGTTGGCTATCAGCCTGGCCAGCGCGCTCAAGCTGCGGCGCTGAGCAATCCCGCCCCCGTAGCAGCTGCCGAAGGAACGCAGAGCACTCCCTCACCAATCGTATTTAACCTCCAGCGCCGCCGTGCGCTGCTGGCCGTAGTAACAGCCAAAGCTGTAGTTGCACGACGACACGTACTCGCGATCGAACAGGTTTTGCACGTTCAGCCGGGTACTGACACCCTTGAAGCTCGCATCCAGGGCCGCCAGGTCATAGCTGAGCGTTGCGTCATACACCACAAACGACGGCGTCTTGAAAGTGTTGTCCGAGTCGCCGAAGTTTTTCCCGGTATAACGTGCACCGCCGCCCAGGGTCACGCCCGCCAGGGCCTGTCCGGTGAAGTGGTAGTCGGCCCACACGCTGGCTGCCCAGGGTGCCTGTGCCTCGCTGCGGTTGCCTTCATTGCCATAGTTGGACTTGGTGTAGAACACGTCCAGATACGACAGCGAGACAATCAGGTCGATGTTGCTGAAACTGCTTTTGCCTTCCAGTTCGATCCCCCGCGACCGGACCTCGCCTTCCTGGATTTGATACTCCTGGTACTGCAAGTCACCGGTCAGGACGTTTTGCTGGGTGATTTCAAATACCGAGGCGCTGAGCAAAGTGCTCTCATCGGGCTGGTATTTGACCCCCACTTCATATTGCTTGCCCGTCATGGGCACGAACGCCTTGCCACCTCGGGCCGGTGCCGCAGTGCCCACAGAAGGCAGGAAGGATTCGGTGTAGCTGATATACGGCGCCAGACCAAACGAAGTGACATAGGTCAGGCCCACACGCCCGGTGAACTTGCTATCGCTCTGGATCTCGTGGGAGTTGGCCAGCAAGTCATTGTTGTCGACCTTGGCCCAATCCTGGCGACCGCCAATGGTCAGGATAAAGTTGTTCAGTTTGATCTGGTCCTGCACATAAAAACCGGTCTGCTTGACCCTGTTATCCCATTTGGTAGTCAGGGTCGGGACACCCGTGGTGCGGTAGTTGGTGGGGTTGTAGAGGTCAATCACCTCGCTGCCGGACAGGTTGTAGCCCTGGAACTTGCGGGTGAAGTCACGGTAGTCGAGCCCCACCAGCAGGGTGTGCTGCACAGGCCCGGTGGAGAAGTCACTTTGCAGGTGGTTGTCGAAAGTATAAGAGCTGTTTTGCTGGCGCCAGTCGAGCTTGGTGCGGCTGGCATGGGTATCGGTGGCGCCGTCCGGGGCGGTGACGAAACGGTTCAGGTAAAAGCCCTTGTAACGGTCATTGACGTCGATGTAGCTCAGGCTCTGGCGATAGGTCATGACCTCGTTGAAGGCATGGGAAAACTGGTAGCCGAGCACATATTGATCGCGCTTGTAGTCGTTCCATTTCGAGTCGCCCGAGAAGAAGTCTCGATCTATCTTGTTGCCTTGGGAGTTGCGGTACAGACTGCCCACGGCCGGCAAGGACTGGTAGTCGGCCAGGGCATCGTCCCGTTGCAATTGCGCGTAGACCGTCAGTTCGTTGCGGTCATCCGGCGCCCAGGTAAGGCTGGGCGCCAGCAGCATGCGGGAATCTTCGGTGTAGTCGATTTGCTCGCTGCCGGTGTTGCCGACGCCGATCAGCCGGTAGCTCAGGGTTTTGCCTTCATCCAGCGGGCCGGTGGTATCGAAGGCCAGGTTGTAACGGTCAAAGCTGCCGGTACCGACCTTGATTTGATGCCTGGCCTCGGTGCTCGGGCGCTTGGCCACCATATTGATCATGCCCCCCGGCTGGTTTTGCCCGTACAGAACGGAGGACGGCCCCTTGAGCACTTCGATGCGCTCCAGGGTGTAGGGGTCGATCTGCGGGGTGCCGCCCAGGCTGCCCGCCGAAGGCAGATAGGCGCCATCAAGGTAGAGCAGGGTCGGGGCAAAACCGCGGCTGGTGATTTCATCGGCAATGGTGTTGCGGTCGGTGTAGCCGTTGGTGCTCAGCCCCGGGGTGTAGCGCAGGGCCTGGGTCAGATCGTGGGCGCCCTGCACTTCAACCTGATCAGCAGTGACCACGTTGATGGTTTGCGGAATCTCGAGGATCGGTGTGTCGGTCTTGGTGGCGGTGGCCGAACGGGTGGCGACAAAGCCGTCAACATGGCCACGACCATCCTCACCCAGACGCGCAGACACGTTGGTTGCGCCCAGATTCAGTACCCCGTCACCGGCGTTGGGGTAGACACTCAAGGCACCGCTACCGGCCCAGCCCGCTGCCCGCCAGCGCGCGTTCGGCGGCCTGTTGCGGGGTGTACATGCCATTGACCGGCGCGGAGGTTTTACCCTGCAACAAGGCCGGGGCCACCGACAGGGTCAGGTTGCTGTCGCGGGCAATGCGGCTCAGGGTCACGCCCAGGGGCGCGGCAGGCAAGTCAAAAAAACGCGTGGCATTTTGCTCGCCAGACAGGGTTTCGGCCACCGCGCTCAGCGGGTAACCGCCAATGCTCAGGGTGATGGCCAGCGCCAGCAGGCAGGTTTTGGGATGGGCGTACGGCATGGGGCATCCTTTCTCGTTGCAAGGTAGGCAGTTGTAACCTTGACCAACGAGAAACCCTTTCCCCTCACCTTATTTGCAATTAATTCGCATTCATTGGTTTTTACTGTCGCACATCGATCAGGGTCAGCCACGGCCCATAGCGCGTGATCTTGATCGGCAAGGTTTGCGCCAGCGTATTCAGGGTGTGTGCGGTGTTGTCCAGCGGGAATACACCGAATACCCGCACCCGCGCGGCTTCCGGGCTGATACGCAGCATGCCGGTCTGGTAGGGCCGCAGCGCCTCGACCAGGGCTGACAGGGGTTCGTCGTGCAGCTCGACCCGGCCCGCGAGCCAGTCGGGCTGGCTACGGGATGTCGGGGTTTGCGGGTCTATCCGGGTGGCGGTAAATGACGCCGCCCGACCGGTTTCGAGGTGGAGTTGCTGACCGCCCAGGGTGTGCAACTGCACGCTGTGCTGTTGCACGCTGGCCAGGCTTTCAGTGCTGCCCTGGCGCACCATAAAGCGCGTGCCAAGGGCTTGCACCTGGCCCTGGGCAGTGCTCACCACAAAAGGACGCTGGGCGTCGGCTGCCACATCCACCTGCAACTCGCCCTCACGCAGGTGCACCCGGCGCTGATCGCCATTGAAGTCGATATCCACCGCGCTGCGGGCGTTGAGGGTGAGCAGGCTGCCATCGGCCAGTTCGACGGTTTTGCGCTCGCCGGTGGCCGTCTGGTAATCGGCCGTCAACCCCGTCAGGGGCGTCACGCGATCCACCAGACCCGCGGCACCCAGGCCGAGCAACAACAGCAGCAGGCCGCCTTGCAGGGTCTTTTTGCCCGATGGCGATGTACCGGCCAGCAGCGCCCGACGTACCGCCTGCAATTGCCCCGGGCTGCGCCGCTCAACCGATTGCAGATCGGCTACGGGAGCCTTGAGCACCCCGGCGACCCGCTGCCACGCAGCCAGATGTGCCGGGTTTTCGGCCAGCCACGCCTTGAACACCTGACGCTCCGACGGGCAGGCCTGGCCGGACTCGAGGCGCAGCATCCAGTCAATGGCGGCACGGGTGGTCGGGTCAACCTTGGCTGTACTCATGGGCTCTCCGCCGTTTGCGACAGGCAATGAACAAAAGCGCGGCGCAAGTCGCGCTCAACGGTGGCCAGGGATACGCCCAATTGCTCGGCAATGGCCTGCTGGGGCATGCCTTCAAGACGATTGAGCAAAAAGGCGTGCTTGACCCGCGATGGCAACCCTTCGAGCAGGCAATCAATGGCTTCGATCGCCTCACGGACTAGGGCAATGTCTTCTGCAGAAGGTGCGTAGGCCAGAGGCAGCTCGGCCAGTTGGTCGAGATAGGCTTGCTCAAGCTTGCGCCGCCGCCACAGTGAGCAGAGCAAGCGCCGGGCAACGGTACTCAGGTAAGCCCGAGGCTCCTGGATACGTTCCAGTTGGCGGGCATCCCAAGCGCGCAAAAATGTGTCCTGGGCCAGATCGGCCGCATCCTGCGGGCATCGTACCTGTCGCGACAACCAGCTGCGCAGCCACGCGTGATTGTCGTGATATAGACTGGCCAGCAGCCTTTGGGGATCCACAGGACTCGACACGATAGATAACCATACTTAAATAGCAATAAGTCGCATTATCGTCGGATCAAGCATAAATGCAAGCCATGTGGGAGCGGGCTTGCCCGCGATGCAGGCGGCGCGGTTATTCAGCCTGACCGCGCTGATGCCATCGCGAGCAAGCCCGCTCCCACAAAAGCACGACCTTCAGCGCCCGCCGCCCAGGTCGAGAAAGGTGCCGGTGGTATACGACGCCTTGTCCGACAGCAGCCATACAATGGCTTCGGCCACTTCTTCCGGCCGCCCGCCACGCCCCATGGGGATGATAGGTTCAAGCTTGCTGACCCGGCCCGGATCTCCGCTCAAGGCGTGAAAATCGGTGAAGATATAGCCCGGCCGTACCGCGTTGACCCGGATCCCCTCGCCCGCCAGTTCCTTGGACAGCCCCAGGGTGAAAGTGTCCAGCGCGCCCTTGGAGGCGGCGTAATCGACGTATTCACCGGGCGAACCCAGGCGGGCCGCTACCGACGACACGTTGACGATATTACCGCCCTGCCCGCCGTAACGTGGCGACATGCGCAGCACGGCATGCTTGGCACACAGAATGGGCCCCAGCACGTTGGTTTTCAGGGTGTGCATGATGCGCAGGTCGGTCAGCTCGTCGACCCGCGATTTGAGCCCCACGGTGCCGGCGTTGTTGACCAGCGCGGTGACAGGCCCCAACTGTTCGTCAACTTCGAGAAACAGGCGAATGATTTCCTCTTCGTCGCTGACATCGGCACGCACGGCAATGGCCTTGGCGCCCATGGCGCGAACCTGCGCCAGCACCTCATGGGCCGCAGCATCATCGGTCAGGTAGTTGATGCAGATCCGATAACCCTGCTTTGCAGCCAGCAAGGCCGTGGCAGCGCCTATGCCGCGGCTGCCGCCGGTGATCACGATGACTTTATCCATAAATACGTGTTCCCCTTACACCGATCCAAATCTGGCTGTCAGAATAACCGCGAAGGCCCGGTTTTGTCAGGTCGCTGTTTTGTTGCCCGGCCCGGCGGGTTCGGCACCTTGGATATCGGCCATGAATTGCTCCGCCGGCAGCGGCTCACCCAGCAGAAAACCTTGCAGGGCATCACAGCCAAGCGTGGTTAAAAAACTTTGCTGGGTATCGGTCTCCACCCCTTCGGCGACGATACGCAAACCCAGGGCCTGGCCCAGCGCGACAATGGCCGAGACAATCGCCGCATCGTCGCTGTCGTGCTCCAGGTCACGCACAAAACCGCGGTCGATTTTCAGTTCATTGGCGGGCAGGCGCTTGAGGTACATCAGGCTGGAATAGCCAGTGCCAAAGTCATCGATGGACAGGTCCACGCCCATTTGCGACAACCGCTGCAACACCACCATGCTCGCATCGGCATCGCTCATGGCGGTGGTTTCGGTGATTTCCAGGGTCAGGCTGTTGGCCGGTAACCGATGACGCTCGAGCGCCGCGACCACGCTGTCAACCAGCCCTGAATAGCAGAACTGCAATGCCGACAGGTTGACCGCAATGCGCCAGTGGCTATAGCCCTGATCAAACCAGATGCGCATCTGCCGGCAGGCTTCATTGAGCACCCAGTCACCGATGGGGATGATCAGGCCGGTTTTTTCCGCCAGGTCGATAAAATTTTCCGGCAGCAGCAACCCTTGCTGCGGATGCTCCCAGCGCAACAGCGCTTCGGCCCCCACCGGCCGGCTGTTGCTGGCGTCGAACTTGGGCTGGTAGTGCAGGCGAAACTGCTGCAGCTCCAGGGCCTGACGCAAGTCCTGCAGCAGCTGCAATTGCTTGCGGGCATTGGTGTTCATCGACGCGTCGAAAAAGCTGTAGCCGTTTTTGCCCGCGCCCTTGGCGTGATACATCGCCGCATCGGCATTCATCAGCAGCTCTTCGGCGGTCAGGCCATTGCCGGGGTAGAGGGCGATACCGACACTGGCGGAGATCAGCAGCTCATGCTCATCGACCCGGAACGCCCTGGACAACAGACCCACCTGCCGCGCTGCCACTTGCGGTGCGTCATCAGGCTCCAGCAGACGCACCAGCAGCACAAATTCGTCGCCGCCAATCCGCGCCAGGGTGTCCTGGCTGCGCAACTGCTCGCGCAAGCGCAAGGCCACCTCGCGGAGCAAACGGTCACCCAGATGATGACCAAAGGCATCGTTGACCGGCTTGAAGCCATCCAGGTCGATAAACATCAGCGAGAAGCAGCCGCCCTGCTCCGCCACCTTGCTCATCGCCTGACCGATACGGTCAGCCAGCAGGATGCGGTTGGGCAACCCGGTCAGGGTGTCGTGCAGCGCCAGTTGGGTCAGCTCTTCGTTGGCCAGGGTCAGGGAGTCCGCCAGGGCAGCTGTACGGGCATCGAGGCGGGCATCAAAAATAGAGGTCAGCAAGGCGATGACCAATACCGCCAGGCTGGAAACCAGTACCAGATTGTCCAGGCCGTTACCGCTCAGACCGTCGATGGCGGCACCGCAAAAACTGCCGATGGGAAAATTCGCTGCAGCCATACCGGTGTAATGCATGCCGACAATGGCCAGCCCCATGATTACCGCAGCACCACCGCGCATCAGCCGCACGTAAGGGGTTTGCCGGCGCAGACGAAACGCGATCGACAACGCGGCCGCCGAGGCCCCCACCGCAATCACCAGCGACAGGCCAAACAGTGCCGGGTCGTAATCGATGCCCGGCTGCATGCGCAACGCGGCCATGCCGCTGTAGTGCATGGCGCTGATGCCCGCCCCCATGATCAGGGCGCCAAACAACAACTGCAGCGCCGGCAAACGCGGCTGGCTGACCAGCCACAAGGCAAAGCCCGAAGACAGGATGGCAACCAGCAATGACCACAGGGTCAGTCCCAGGTCGTAGCCCAGCGCGAGTGGCAACTGCAACGCGAGCATGCCGATAAAGTGCATCGACCACACGCCAAAGCCCATGGCCAGTGCACCGCCGGCAATCCACAGGTACTGGGTACGGCCGCGCGCCGTGGCGATGCGACCACTCAGGTCAAGGGCGGTATAAGAGGCCAGAATGGCCACACACAGGGAAATCAGGACCAGCGCGGGGGAGTAACTAGCGGAAACCATGGGCCTACTCGTGAACAGATGCCGAACAGCGTCCATGCCCGGTAAAGAAGCGCAATTGTACTGCTTCCCTGCATTTACGCACCTATCCGCGTGACTAAATCCTTAAGCTCCATGCCCGCTCCCACAAAGAAACTGTCCCCCTGCCTTCAGCTCAGCTCAAACAACCCCGCTGCCCCCATGCCGCCGCCAATGCACATGGCAACCACGACAAACCGCGCACCACGGCGGCGACCTTCGAGCAGGCTGTGACCCACCATCCGTGCACCCGACATGCCGAACGGATGACCAATGGCTATCGCCCCGCCATTGACGTTCAGGCGGTCATTGGGGATCTGCAGAAAGTCACGGCAATGCACCACCTGACAGGCGAACGCTTCGTTGATCTCCCACAGGTCAATATCCGCAACGGTCAGGCCAAAACGCTTGAGCAACTTGGGAATCGCATACACCGGACCAATGCCCATTTCCTCCGGTGCACAACCACTCACGGCAATCCCGCGATACACGCCCAGCGCTTCGATACCGCGCTGCCTGGCTTCGGCACGGCTCATCAGCAATACCGCAGCGGCCCCATCGGAAAACTGCGAGGCGTTGCCTGCCGTGATGAACTCACCCTGTTCAATCCACTTGCCGTCTTTCCACACCGGTTTGAGGGTCGACAGGTCTTCAAGGGTGGTGGAGGGACGGTTGCATTCGTCACGATCCGCAATCACCTCTTCATGACCACTGGGCTTGCCTTCCTTGTCAAAGCACAGCTTGCGCGCCGCCAAGGGTACGATCTCATCGGCAAACAGGCCCTCAGCCTGGGCGGCGGCAGTACGTTGCTGGCTCTGCAACGCATACTGATCCTGTACCTCGCGGCTGATGTTGTAGCGCCGCGACACGATTTCCGCGGTTTCGAGCATCGGGATATACGCCGTCGGCATGCACTCAAGCACGGCCTCGGACTGGGCGCGGTAGGTGTTTTTGTACTTGTTCTGGGTCAGCGACAATGACTCCACGCCACCGGCCACGGCAATCTTCATTTCGCCGGTCATGATGCCATTGGCCGCCACGCCGATACTCATCAGGCCCGAGGCGCACATGCGATCGAGCGCCATGCCCGGCACAGTATCGGGCAAGCCGCCGGTGTACGCACACAGGCGGCCGATGTTGTAACTCTGAGTGCCCTGCTGGGCGGCGGCACCCATGATCACGTCTTCCACCGAACCCGGCTCGATACCCGCGCGCTCGACCACGGCACGCACCACGTGACCGCCCAGCACAGGCGCCTCGGTATCGTTGAACGAGCCACGAAAGGATTTGGTCAAGGCAGTGCGGGCGGTGGATACGATCACAACGTCATTCAAATTCATGTTCAAGGCTCACTGTTCAAGGGGGTTGAAGGTGTAGCGGCTGATGGTGTCCACCACGCAGCCGGGGCGTTCGCTGCCCTCGATTTCGACGCTCATGCGCACTACAGCCTGCACGGCCTGGCCCTGCATCTCGACCCGCACCAACTGGCCATGGCCGCGAATCCGCGAACCGACCTTGACCGGCGCAGGGAAGCGCAGCCGGTCACTGCCGTAGTTGACGCCCATGGCCAGGTTCTCGAACTGCATCAGTTGCGGCATAAACAGATTGGCCAGGGCCAGGGTCAGGTAACCATGGGCGATGCAGGCGCCAAATGGCCCGGTGGCGGCGCGCTGAGGGTCGACATGGATCCACTGGTGATCGCCCGTGGCTTCGGCAAACAGGTTGATCCGTTCCTGGGTCAGCAGCAGCCAGTCTGTGCGCCCCAGATCCATGCCCTCGGCCGCCAGCAACTGCCCGGTGCTGCTGAAAACTGTGCTCATGCTCTGTTCCTCACGCTTGTTGCGAGCTGACGGGCAGCACTTCGCCGACCATGTACGAGGCATAGTCACTGGCCAGAAACACCATGACATTGGCCACTTCCCACACTTCGGCGGCGCGGCCAAAGGCTTCGCGGCTGGTGAGCTGGTCGAGCAATTCGCTGCTGGCGGCTTTTTTCAGAAAGTCGTGCAGGGCGATCGACGGCGCCACAGCGTTGATCCGCACGCCGTTTTCGGCGGCTTCCAGGGCGCTGCAGCGGGTCAGGGCCATGACCCCGGCCTTGGCCGCAGCGTAGTGGGCCTGCTCCTTTTGCGCGCGCCAGCCCAGTACCGAGGCGTTGTTGACGATGGCCCCGGCACCACGACGTTCCATATGCGGGAGCATGGCGCGAGTCATGCGCATGGTGCCGGTCAGGGTGATATCCAGTACCGACGACCACTGCTCATCGGTCATTTCGGTCAAGCGCACCTGACCGCCAAGCCCGGCGTTGTTGATCAGCACATCGACACCGCCCAGCGCATCCTCAGCGGCGGCGACCAGGGCTTGCACGTCGGCTTCGACGGTGACGTTGCACAGCTGCCCGTAGACCGCCTGCAAGCCGGTTTCGGCCTTGAGCCGCTCGACTGCCTCTTCGAGACGACGCGGGTGGATATCGGAAATCATCAGGGCGCGACAGCCCTCTTCCGCGCAGCGTTTGGCCGCGGCATAACCGATACCGGCGCCGGCTGCGGCAGTGATCAAAATCGACTTGCCAGCCAGTAACTGGTGGCCGGGGACATAGGGAGGTGCTTGTCTCATGGTTGAATTCTCTTGTTAGGCGGCAAATCAAAAGCCCCTCACCCTGGCCCTCTTCCAAAGGGAGAGGGTTGGGGTGAGGGCCAGCGGTATCAGCTACCCCACACCCGCTGCGGTGCAGGCGCTTCGGCCAGAATCTGGCCCAGGGCAACCCCCACTTCTTCGGGTTGCCATTGCGCGCCCTTGTCGCGGGTCACCCCGGTGCGCCAGCCATCGCCCAGGGACAATCGCCCACCCTGGCTTTCGATGATCTGCCCGGTAACCTCCCCCGACAGTTCGCTGCCCAGCCATACCACCAGCGGCGCGACGTTTTCCGGTGCCCATGAATCAAAGCCACCGTCTTCAGGTTTTTTCACCATGTCCGGCATCGCGCTTTCGGTCATCGAGGTCCGCGCCGCCGGCGCCAGGGCATTGACCGTCACGCCGTAGCGCCCCAGCTCGGCTGCCTGCACCAGGGTCAGCGCGGCAATCCCGCCTTTGGCTGCGCTGTAGTTGGACTGCCCCACCGAACCCTGCAGGCCCGCGCCGGAGCTGGTGTTAATGATCCGTGCCGCCACCGGCTGGCCGGCCTTGGCCAGGTCGCGCCAGCGCTTGCCGAGGATATTGGCCAGGCAAAAATGCCCCTTGAGATGCACACGCATGACCGCATCCCAGTCCTCTTCAGCGAGGCTGATAAACATGCGGTCACGCAGGATTCCGGCGTTGTTGACCAGCACATGCACTTCGCCAAACGCGGCCAGGGCGGCATCGACGATGTGCTGTGCCGTGGCCAGGGTGGTGATGTCATCGGCATTGGCAATGGCCTGTCCACCGGCCTGGAGGATCTCTGCCACGACCTCTTCGGCGGCTTCGCGACGAATATCGTTGACCACCACATTGGCGCCCTGCCCGGCGAACGCCAGCGCGTAAGCGCGGCCCAAACCGCCGCCCGCGCCGGTAATGATGACGGTACGTTCTGCACAAATTGCCATGTCGTTGCTCCTAGAGGCGTTCAATAATCGTCACGTTGGCTTGACCGCCGCCTTCGCACATGGTCTGCAAACCGTAGCGGCCACCACTGTGCTCAAGCTGGTTGAGCAGGCTGGTCATCAACCGCGCGCCGCTGGCCCCCAGCGGATGGCCGAGGGCAATTGCGCCGCCATTGGCGTTGGTTCTGACCGGGTCGAAATCCAGCTCCTTGGCCCAGGCCATGACCACCGAGGCGAAGGCTTCGTTGATTTCAACAAGGTCAATGTCCTGCATGCCCATGCCGGCTTTTTTCAGCGCGGCACGGGTGGCGGCAATCGGGGCCCTGAGGTGCCAGATCGGGTCGTCGCCCAGCACCGACAGGTGATGGATCCGCGCCCGTGGCGTGAGGTTGTAGCGTTTGAGCGCCGCCTCGGAGACCACCAGCAAGGCAGCCGAGGCATCGCAGGTCTGGCTGGATACCGCAGCGGTGATCGACGCAAACTCAGCGAACACCGGCTCCAGTTCGGCCATTTTGGCCAGGCTGGTTTGGCGCGGTGTTTCATCGTCCCATACCCCTTCGCAGGGCACGATTTCGTTGACGAAACGGCCGGCGGCCATGGCCTCCAGCGCCCGGCGATGGCTCTCCAGGGCATAGGCTTCCATGTCCTGGCGGCTGATCCCCCAGTGATCGGCGATGCGCTGGGCAGCGTAGAACTGGTTGACCGGCTGTTTGCCAAAGCGCGCTTGCCAGCCCTTGCTGCCGGAGAACGGGTCGGCAAAGCCCAGTGGCTGCCCGGCCAGCATCGCCGAGGAAATAGGGATCTGGGTCATGGTTTGCACACCACCCACGGCAATCACATCCTGGGTGCCACTCATCACCGCCTGCGCGGCGAAGTGCAGCGCCTGTTGTGACGAACCGCACTGGCGATCGATGGTGGTGCCCGGCACGTTCAGCGGCAAACCGGCGGCCAGCCAGCTGGTGCGGGCGATATCACCGGCCTGGGAGCCGATGGTGTCGACACACCCAAAAATCACGTCGTCATATTCGTCGGCCGGAATTGCGTTGCGCTCCACCAGTGCCTTGAGCACATGGGCGCCGAGGTCGATGGCATGGACGTGGGCCAGGCCGCCCTTGCGTTTGCCGGTGGGGCTGCGTAATGCATCAACAATATAGGCTTCAGGCATCGGTCAATCCTCGAAGGTGTAACCGCAGCCCAGAGGCGCCGCGCCACTCAATACATATTCGGCCACACGGGCCTTGTGCAGCGCACGGTCGCCCCAGGCACTGTCCAGTGCCCAGGCGCGCTTCATGAACATTTGCAGGTCGACTTCCCAGGTGTAACCCATCGCCCCATGCACCTGGATGCCGTGGCGGGCCGCCAGCCAGCTGGCTTCGCAACTGGCCAGGCGCGCCTGGGACACCCACACAGCGGCATTCGGTTCGTTGTGTGCCAGGGCGTAAGCGGCGCGGTACAGCACCGGTTTGGCGAACTCCAGCGCAGTAGCCACGTCGGCCAGATGATGCTTGACTGCCTGAAAACTGCCGATGGGCTTACCGAATTGTTTACGCTGCGCGGCGTAGTCCACCGATAAATCCAGCATGCGCTGAGCCAGCCCGAGCAACTGCCCGGCCACCGACAGCGCGCCCCGATCAAGGGTTTGCGCCCACAGCTGGCGGCCCTGTTCACCCTGCGCCACCAGGGTGGCTGCGTCGGGTTGCCAACTGACCTGCGCCAGGCGTCGCGAGGCATCGATACTGGCGTGGTTGTGCACATCGACCTGGCTGCGCGGCACGGCGTGGACTTCATTGCCATGGGCCAGCAGCAACAAATCGGCGTGGGCAGCATCGGCCACCAGCGGATTGACCGGGTGCCCGATGGCCACCCGCAAACTGCCGTCGGCAATGCGTTCCAGCCATTCGCCGCGACGGGCTACGCCGTCATCCAGCCCGGCGATCAGCGCACTGGCCACATAAGCGGTATCACCCAGGGAATCAGGAATGGCGTAGTAACCCAGTTCCTGGGTCATCAGGGCCCAGGCCACATCGTCCATGCCCAGGCCACCGAAAGCCTCGGGGATCGACAATGCGGTCAGGCCCTGCTCGGCGATCTTGTTGCGCAAATCCGGGGAGCGACCTACATCGGTTTCCCAAATTTCACGGAGCATTTCGGGGGCCGCTTCGGTCATCAGAAAACGGCTGATGGCCTCGCGAAAAGAGATCTGGTCTTCGGTAAAGGTAAAGTCCATGCCCGGCCTCACTTCGGCAGGCCGAGCATGCGCTCGGCGATAATGTTGCGCTGGATCTCGTTGGTGCCGGCGTAAATGGGCCCGGCCTGGGCGAACAAAAAGCCGTCCAGCCAGCTGTAGCCGCCCACCGATTGACCGGTCAGCTCGCCACTGGCGCCGAGAATGCGCATGGCGGTTTCGTGCATGCGCAGATCCAGCTCCGACCAGAATATTTTGTTGGTGCTCGACTCGGCGCCAATCTGTGCCCCGCGGCTCAGACGGCCCACGGTGTGGTACGCAGACAGGGCGTAAGCCTGGGCGTCCGACCAGGCCTTGCACACCGCCTCGCCAAGGCTCGGATCACGATCGGCGCTGGTGCGGTTGGCCTGGTACAGCTCCACCAATTTGCGCGCCGTGTATTGAAAACGGGCCGGGGAACGCAGCAGCAGACCTCGCTCGAAGCCGGCAGTGGCCATTGCCACATGCCAGCCCTGGCCTTCATCGCCAATACGGTTTTCCAGCGGGATGCGCACGTCATCGAAGAACACTTCGGCAAACGCATCCTTGCCGTTCAGGGCCTTGATCGGGCGTACGGTGACACCCGGTGCATTGAGCGGCACCATCACGAAGGACAGCCCGTGATGGCGGCTGGACGACGGATCGCTACGGAATAGGCCGAACAGCCAGTCGGCAAAAATCGCTCGTGTGGACCAGGTTTTCTGGCCGTTGAGCACGTAGCTGTCGCCATCGCGGGTGGCCTTGCTGGTGATAGCGGCCATGTCGGAACCTGCGTTCGGTTCCGACCAGCCCTGGGCCCACATGTCGGTACTGGCTGCCATGCGCGGCAGAAAACGCAGTTTTTGCGCCTCGGTGCCGAACTCCATCAGCGTCGGGCCGAGCAACAGCTGGCCGTTCTGATTGACCCGCATCGGCCCGCCGGCGCCGTAATATTCCTCTTCGAAAATCAGCCACTCGATCAGGTCGCAGCCGCGCCCGCCCAGCTCGGTGGGCCACATGACCATCGACAGACGGTTTTCGAATAATTTGGCTTCCCACTGGCGGTGTTGCTCGAAGCCCTCGCAGGTATCGTAGCTGGCCAGCGGCGTGGTCGGCAGGTTGTCCGCCAGCCATTGGCGCACCTCCTGGCGAAAGGCCTTTTGTTTGGGGGAGTAGGTCAGATCCATCGTCAGCTCCTCAGAAGTTGGCGTCGCGTTTTTCAACGAATGCGCGGCGGGTTTCGGCGGAGTCCGTGCTGTTGTAGGCCTGCAGCGTGAACCCCTGTTCCCAGCGGTATTTGTCTTCCAGGTTGCCGTCTTCGATACCGTTCAGGGCCTCCTTGGCGATGCGGATCATGTCCGGGCTTTTGCTGGCGATCTTGCGGGCAATTTGCAGCGCGGTTTCACGCAATTGCTCACGGGGCACAACGCGCTCGATAAAGCCGTATTGCTGGGCGTCAACGGCACTGATCTTGTCGCCGGTCAAAAACAGATAACGGACTTTCTGCACCGGGAACAGACGCTGCAAATGCGCCCCGCCGCCCATGGCGCCGCGATCCACTTCGGGTAAGGCAAAACTGGCGCAATCGGAGGCAACGACAATATCGGCAGCGCCGGTAATACCGATCCCGCCACCCAGCACATAGCCATGCACGGCAACAATCACCGGCACCGGATTGCGGTGAATGGCCTTGAAGGTGGCGTAGTTGCCGGCATTGACGGTCACGATACGTTCGGGGTGGGCGTCCAGTTCCTTGATATCGACCCCGGCGCAGAAGCCACGGCCCTCGGAGCGGATCACGATGACTCGCACTTGCGGGTCTTGCCCCAATGCTTCGAGAGTACGTGCCAGATCGAGCCATTCCTGGCTGTCGAGGGCATTGACCGGTGGCCGGTCGATCACCAGTTCAGCGACGCCCGCGTCGATACTGGTCTGAAATGCGGTATGGGCTGCGCTGTTCACATGTGCTCCTGGATTGGCAAAAAAACCATGGGAGCAGTATGGGAAGGCGCGCGAGGCGGATCATCGTCCGTTGAGACTAAACATAAGACACAGAGCTACAGGCGCACGCCCGTATAGCCACAAGTAAATGACCGCGACAGCGATCAATCATCATTAATTAATCACACCCTACGCCATAAGAACTAATGAACTTACGTTTCACTTGGATATTTCACTCAAACAACACAGCACTCTCTTATAAAAACAGATCAGCCGCCCCAGCAGAAAATAACAAAGCTCAAACAATACAATTTATTGCCATAGCCTGCACTTACAGGAGGAACTCATACAAGCAGGATTATTCACTCAACTATCAAAGGAAGAAAGCCGCAAGATCGCAAGACCAAAGCCACTTAAACGTTCGCACTTGGCTACTTTAACCATCCTGAAATTCTAATATTCTGATCCAGCTTGACCAGCCGGGGGTCGAAAGCCCATTCCAGCCTGATGACAAACGCCAGATATCTGGACGGAATTTAAACTTAATCATCCTCGGCCGATTGGAAAACACTCTGTTTCCACAAATGCATGTTCCTTTACACTTATTATACAACAGGTAAACAAAATGTTTATAAACAAAACCGCTCTGGTTGCTGCGGCAGTAATGGTGTTCGGTGTTTCCAGTGCATGGGCTGCCGACAGTACAAGTACCCAGATTAATATCAGCGCCACTGTTCCAAGCACTGCTTTCTATGCACAAGCCTCTAGCCCGACCTTCGGTCAGGCTGAAGTAATGGGCTATGACATCGCCCAAAACAAAATCAACAGCCTTCGTGAAAACTTCACCTACAAGAGCACAGGCGGTGCATTGCGCGCGTATATCGATGGCGGGCCACGGGCGCTGTTCAACGGTAACACCGCGCATAACATCCCTCTGACCACCAAATTCAACGGTGTGACCCTTACGGCTGCTGCCCTGGAGGTGGCAACCGCCCCCGCCTCCGCCGCAGGCGGTACTGCAGAGCTGGAGGTTTCTGCTGGCGCCATACCAACAGGTGCCTCTGGCAATTTCAGTACCGCATTTACCGTGATGTTCGACAGCACGCCGCCCACCCCCTGATCTGCCAACACCGTTGATTCATCTGGCGATACCCGCGCCCGGTCGGTTTTCGACCGGGCGCCTCTTCTGGATTGACTGTCCGTTATTAGAGTATTGCGTTTATGTTCCCGATGACTCGCATCGCGGTGACGCTGGCCTTGTTGTTCCCTGCAGCATCAATGGCAGCCGCAGAAGTCAGTACACCCCGAAGTTTGCTTGCCCAGGCCAAAGGCTTGCCGGCTGACTTCGAAGAGCACCTTTTCGATGTACCGCTGGCCGTTCAGGTCGAGCGCAACTCGCAACTGGTGGGTGAAGCCATGGTCGTACTGACCCGCGATGATCGTCTGACCCTCCTTGAGTTCACCGACTTCAACGCCAGCCAGATTCCGGCCAGTGAGCGCGACACCTGGTCGGAGTTTCTCCAGCAAGGAGTGCAACTGGGAGCCTGCACTGGCAAATGCCCCGAACAGTTAATGGCGGTTCATTACAACCTGGAAAACTCCATGGTCTCGTTGCTGACCGCCAGGGCGGAACAGGATTATCAGAAGAGCCGCTATCACGAACTGCCCAGCGGCGGCAGCGGCGGTTTGATTGTGCGCAATCAGCTAAACCTCACTGCCGGCCAGCGAGAGCAAGTTGACGGTCGTTATGGCCTGGAGGCCAGCGGCAGCATCGGTCACTGGAGCCAAACGCTCAACCTGCAACTCACACGCATGGATGGTCCGGGCCAAAGTCAGCTCAAACATGCTGTCTATGAAGCCCACACCCAGCGTGAACTGGAAGGTACATTTCTGCGCCTGGGCTATTTCACTCCAGGCTCCGAAGGTTTGACCCGGCAAATTCGCACTTTTGGCGCCAGCCCCGATACCACAATGGGCATCATGTATGGCAGTTCCGACAGCCTGGTCATCGATCAAGCCAAACCCGGCGTATACCCGGTGTATGTCACCGCCAGTCGTCCGGCAACGGCACAAATCTACCGCAACGGCCTGTTGATCAATTCCCAGCTGGTTGCCGCCGGTTTGCAGAGCCTCGATACCCGCCCCTTGCCCAGCGGTATTTACGAAGTCGAGGTTCGCCTGGTCGAAGACGGCCGAGTTAGCAGCACGTCTTCGGAGCTGATCTATAAACCGTCCAACTGGCGCAACTACGACGACCCATGGCGCTATAACCTGTTCGCCGGACGCGAAAGCAAACTGCTGAGCAACTGGGACGACCAGGCCACCGGCGACATGACCGCCGGCGCCTCGCTCAATTACCTGCTGCACCCGCGTGCCATCCTGGGTCTGTCTGCGCGCCAGGTAAAAAACAGGATGCAATGGGACACCGCCATTGACTGGACGCTGGCCAGCAACCTCACCTTTTATGCCAATCTTTACAAGACTCAAAGCTACGGCACCGGTGTCGACCTTAACGGCCAGTACCACTACGGCCTCGGCAATGTCGTGTTCAACCACAACCGCAGCTGGCTCGACACCCGTAACACCTACGAAACCCTGCCGGACGGTACGCGCCTGCGCACAAAGTCCAACTATGTGGGCCAGACCAGCACTACCGCCCTGTCCCTGAATCATCGCTTCGGCCTGCAAAGCACCTTGAGTGCCCGCCTCTCCCACAGCGATGGCTACAGCCGGGGCTACGGCCTGGACGTGGGCTGGGCGCAACCCACCCACCTGTTTGGCAGCGACGGTAACTGGCGTTTGTCGGTCTTTGATCGACCCGGCAGCCTCAGTTCCGGCAACAAGCGCAATCGCGGGGTCGACCTGAGCATCAGCCTGGCCCTCGGCGGCCCGGGTGAACGCTGGTCAGCCAGCCTGGGGTCACGCACCGGCCGGGACGGTGAGCGTGACAACAATGCCTCCCTCAGTTACAGCAAAAATATCGAAGGCCACGTCCTGCAAAGCGTGGCTGCCACCGCAAGTACCGATACCTACGGAGTGGGCGTCAATGGCCGGGCCACCTTCCTGACCGACAGCCTCAGCGCCGATACCTTTGTGCAACGCTCGTCTTATAACGGCTACCTGAGCGGTGGCCTTAACCTGGACAGCACCATCGCCCTGAGCGGCTTGACCATGGCCATGAGCAGTGAGCCCTCCGGGCGCGGGGCCGGAATGATCGTCGACGTCGAGTCCGATATCGCCAACATTGCCTTGCGTGCCGATGACCTCAGCGGTGGCAGCACCATGCTGCGCCCCGGCCGCAACTATATTCCCCTCACCGCGTACGAGAGCAGCTCAGTCAGTTTCGACTTTCAGGGCAACCACGTGCCCGCCGCTGCGATCCAGCCACCTCGCGCCCGTTATCACCTGAATAAAGGCGGCGTGGGCTATCGCAAGATCAACGTGGTGAATACCGTCACCGTGCTTGGCCGCTTGATTGACGCGGACGGCAACCCGCTCAAGGGTCATCACATCATCAACCCCACCAGCCGCGGCATCAGTGAAGTGGACGGTTTTTTCTCAATGGAAATGAACCCCGGCACCCCCACTCTGGAAGTACGCAAGGATGAAACATTGCTCTGCCAGTTCCGTATCGAGATAAACAAAACCCTGTTGCAAAACAATGTGCTGGAAATCGGCGACCTGCGTTGCCAACCCGACACGCTGGCAGAGTCGGCTAATAAAGTAGAGGCAGCAGGATGAAGCGGAAAAATCTAGCGGACTTCAACGTAAAGTGTTTATTGAGTCTGGTACAAAGCGGCAGGCTAAATCGGATGGCAAAAACCGCTGCCGGTATTGTATTGATTTTTGTTTGTGGCCTTGTTGCCGCCCCCACTACTCACGGGGTAGAGATAACAATAAATGCAGAGTTCAAACCTGACCCTGCCTTTCCCAATCGCAATGTATTTACTAATAAAACACCCAATACCGGTCGCTATTGCACTTTCAACCCTGCTGACTGCGCTTCCAGAGGCATATCCAGCATCGGTGCACTCGTAGTTTATAAGGCCACCGCCCCTGTTGTTGCCAATCACACAGACCCGCGTCAAGGCGCGATGGTCACAATCCCGGGAGCATGGAGGACATTAACCGTCACGCACAGCCAAACTCAGGAAACGGAGGAGGTCAGAATCCGTATAGTTGGTTTTGGTACAAATATCAGTACTCACCCCAACGTCGCACAGGCCTTGGTTCCCGGTGCAACAGACTGGTATGACGGGCATAACAGGCTATGGTCCGGAGGAAACTGGTCGATACCGCCACCCCCCTGTACCAGACAATCGACTCTCTCCTACACGGCAACAGGTTTTTGGTTCTTTTGGGGAGCGCCTGAGGCCAATGTAACCTGTGCCAAGCAGGCACTCTACAACGTCCCGACGTTGGGTTTCTATTCTTTGGACTTCGCCTACGAGTTAATAACCCCTAATCCATTAGGCATGTCAGCAGGTGACTACTCCGGAAGATTGGCTTACACGCTAGGACCCTATCAGGATTTCGACATGGGTGATTTATTGATCCCAGACAGTTCCGCAATGAATCTCAACTTCTATTTGAATGTTCAGCATACCCTGAAAGTGAGTATCCCCCCGGGCGGCAATCGGATCGAACTGGTTCCCGAGGGCGGCTGGCATCAATGGCTACTTAAGGGTCGCACACCGGAAAAACTTGTCCGTGACCAATCCTTTATTTTTTCCGCCAGCTCACGTTTCAAGATGCTATTGACCTGTGAAAAAGTCATGGGCGACACCTGCGCACTCAGTAACAACGTGAGTCATAACGTGCCGATCAATATCGCTGTCACCATGCCCGGCGGTATTACTGACTCAAACGGCGCTTCGATCAACCGCAAGCCCTTGTTTACAAGCGGCCAAGGTACCGAACTGTTCCAGCCCAGCCGATATATGGATGGAAAAAATGGGGTGCTGCACTTCGAAATCGAAAAGAAATACGTGGATGAAATGCTTGACCAAGAAGGCACCTATAAAGGAAATGTGACCGTCATCTGGGATTCGGAAGTTTAAGGTTTACGGGCAGCCAATAGGGCATACAGGAACTTACCATGAAACTTGCAAGTGCCGCACTCAGTCTGTGGTTTATAACATTGGGTGCCGTCGCGGGCCCCAGTATCAACGTCGGAACCGTCTTTGACTATATGGATGGCGATAAAAGCACCTATTTGAAGCGGGTGTATAACGGCGGCGGCAGCACCGCCTTTGTTCGCGTTTCCATACTGGAGATAGTCTACAAAGCCGACGGCACTTCAGAAGAAGTACCGCTGAAAACCCAAGGCAATGCAGCCATGCGTGATGGCCTGATCGCCAGCCCGGCACGGCTGATAATCCCTGCCAGCGGCACCCAGGGCACCCGCCTGCTGTTCAAGGGGATACGTGACCAAGAGCGGTATTTTCGCGTGCGTTTTGTGCCGGTCGTGCCGGAAAAAGAAGATGAATTTGCCCTTTCCACCGAAGAAACCGACGCCTATAAAAAGACCCTGTCGGCCGGGATCAACGTGCTCGCAGGCTATGGCACCTTCTTTGTAGTACGCCCTGAAAACGCCGGTTTTGATACCCAGATAAACGACACCGCACAACAGTACTCAGTCAAAAACAACGGCAATACCATCATGTTGCTTGATGAATTCAAAGACTGCTCCGTCCAGAACCCGCTGGAGTGCGAGCCCGTTACCAAAAACCATATCTTGCCGGGTCACCTGTTCAGCTTTACCAAAAAAGCTGGCCGTCATTATCGCTTTATCCTGATTGAGGGCAGTAACAATAAACCCATGGAGGTTAAAGGCTAATGCATCTATCTGCGTGCAAAATCTCATGCCTGACTGTCGCGGCAAGCCTGGCACTCTGGATGCAAGCGGGGTTTGCAGCGCGCGAAGAACACATCTTTGAAGTGAGTGTCACTATTCCGACTCCGGACTTCTATATATTGCCCGTGGAGTCGCAGTTTCTTGAGCGCACACAAATAATGAAGTGGAACCTTGCCCGCGGGTATCTGGAGCCCCTGCAGGCGTCATTCGATGTGCGCAGTCGCAGTGGAGCCATTACCGCACGCCTGGGCCATGAATCAATGCTGTCCAACGGACGGGATCTGATCAGCCTGCGGGTCAAGTTCAATGGCCACGAACTTGCGCTGACCGACACAGTGGTCGTGCCCGACAACGAAGCCAACACGGGTTACAGGGTTCCCTTACGAATCGAGGCGATCAAGCCTGTAACAGGTTTTAAGCCAGGGGCATACTTTGGCAGTGTCCAAATCATGTTTGATGGGCCGACGCCTTCTGCAGCTCAATAGACAGCACTCCGATGTTAGCATGAAGATTAAATCCTCCGGGCCTCTGTCATCAGCCACAACCCCACCCATTTAAATGACATACCATTTTCAATATATTGGCAAATTGATGATTCGGGCAAACAGTGATTGGCGTACTCTGATCGTCACCCATGCTCAAACGCTGGAAACGGAAGAGTTACAGGTTCGTATCACCGGCATTGGAACATATACATCTATCGAACCCTGAACTTCTCTTATGAAATGAAGACGTCCAACCCACTCGGAATGTCATCGGGTGATTATAATGGTGAAATCAACTATACCGTGGGGCCTAACCAGGACATAGACATGGGGGACAACATGCTCCCCAGCGACAATATACTCACG
The DNA here is from genome assembly GCF_009600105.1 of Pseudomonas sp. FSL R10-0056. Taxonomy (NCBI): domain Bacteria; kingdom Pseudomonadati; phylum Pseudomonadota; class Gammaproteobacteria; order Pseudomonadales; family Pseudomonadaceae; genus Pseudomonas; species Pseudomonas sp. FSL R10-0056. The sequence goes on along the minus strand of NZ_WIWL01000219.1, from coordinate 420 downwards.
ATCAAATTCCTGCTTAATGTCCAGCACACCCTTAAAGTTGATATTCCACCCGACGGCAATAAAGTAGAACTGACACCCAAGGCTAATTGGCAAGAATGGATGCAAAATGGCCGCACGCCCGAGAAACTTTTTCGGGATCAGCCTTTCATGATTTCTGCCAGCTCACGTTTCAAGATGCAACTGGCCTGTGACCGGTTGGTAGGTGATACCTGCGCAATCAGCAATACCAACAGCGGCCACGCAGTTCCAGTCGATGTTCTGGTCAGCATGCCCAATGGCATCGGCAATGATGATGACTCCTCGGTTTCTCGAGAACCCCTGAGGGCTTCAACTGAACTGCTGTTTGAATCGCCCCTAGTTTCGTAGACACCTCCAAGCCTTAAAATGAGGCCCATTAGGAGGTGCCATGAGCAACCAGCG
>NZ_WIWL01000218.1:0-23038 GCF_009600105.1 Pseudomonas sp. FSL R10-0056 | reverse complement strand
GGGGTTGGCGTTTTTTTATGTCTGCGAAATGCTGATGGTTGCGTAGCAGCTGCCAGGGAACGAGGCTGCGTGCGGCGACGCAGTCGTCGTAAAAACAGGCGCTGTGGTGTGCCAGGCCAATACGGTATTCAGGATTTACGGTTGCTGTGCAACCGAACGCAGCCTCGTTCCTTCGGCAGCTGCTACGGGTCGTAATTCGCGTGGCAAATAATCGTTACACCATGTCAATAAACCTATACGAATTCAGCCACTTACCGACCCTAAACCGCTGAAATCATCCCTTTGTAATGAAAACCTTCCGAGATTTACAGAATTAGGACAGTTCCTACATAAATTGCGGCTTGTTTCGTATTGCAATCGGCTGTGTGATGGGATCTTGCCTTCGTGCGGGTGTACAATGCGCCGCGTTTTAACTGTGACTCAATTGCGTACCCGCGCATTTTGCGCCGCTCGGCGTTACACCGAACGGCCAAAACCTCAAGGCTATCCGCCTTGATAATTCCGCAATGCCACAAGCGTTGCGGGTTCGATTCCGTCACAGATAAAAACAAACAGGTGACGCATGACTCGTGAAACAACCTTGGATTCCTGGCGCCTGCGCTGGGGTTTGATTTGTGTTGTAGACCCTTCGATCACTGCCTCTGGTGCTCAAGTTACAACGCACTGAATCACATCAAACCTTGTGTGGGACCTTTGCAATGAGTGGAAATACCTCGCATTCGGGCGAGCTTAAACGCGGCCTGAAAAATCGTCATATCCAGCTGATAGCCCTCGGTGGCGCGATTGGTACTGGCCTGTTTCTCGGTTCGGCCGGGGTGCTGAAGTCGGCCGGTCCATCGATGATTCTGGGCTATGCGATCTGCGGCTTTATCGCGTTCATGATCATGCGCCAGCTCGGTGAAATGATCGTCGAAGAACCGGTTGCCGGTTCTTTCAGCCACTTTGCCCATAAATACTGGGGCGGTTTCGCCGGTTTTATGTCGGGCTGGAACTGCTGGGTGCTGTACATCCTGGTGGGCATGTCGGAGCTGACCGCCGTCGGCAAATATGTGCACTACTGGTGGCCGGAGATCCCCACCTGGGCCTCGGCAGCGGCCTTCTTCGTGCTGATCAACCTGATCAACCTGACCAACGTCAAAGTGTTTGGCGAGGCTGAGTTCTGGTTCGCGATCATCAAGGTCGTGGCAATTGTCGGCATGATCGCCCTGGGCAGCTACCTGCTGGTCAGCGGCAGTGGCGGTCCTCAGGCTTCGGTCAGCAACCTGTGGGAACACGGTGGTTTCTTCCCGAACGGGACGACCGGCCTGATCATGGCCATGGCCTTTATCATGTTTTCCTTCGGCGGCCTGGAAATGCTCGGTTTCACCGCAGCTGAAGCCGACAAACCACGCACCGTGATCCCGAAAGCGATCAACCAGGTGATCTACCGCATCCTGATTTTCTATATCGGTGCCCTGGTAGTTCTGCTGTCGCTGACTCCGTGGGACTCGCTGCTTGAAACCCTGAATGCCGGTGGCGACAGCTACAGCAGCAGCCCGTTCGTGCAAGTGTTCTCGATGCTGGGCAGCAACACCGCTGCGCACATCCTCAACTTCGTGGTCTTGACCGCAGCGTTGTCGGTGTACAACAGCGGCACCTACTGCAACAGCCGCATGTTGCTGGGTATGGCGCAGCAGGGCGATGCGCCGAAAGTGCTGGCCAAAATCGACAAGCGCGGCGTGCCGGTCAACTCGATCCTGGCCTCGGCGGCGGTGACGGTCATTGCAGTACTGCTCAACTACCTGATGCCCCATGATGCGCTGGAACTGCTGATGTCCCTGGTAGTGGCGACCCTGGTGATCAACTGGGCGATGATCAGCTACTCGCACTTCAAGTTCCGCCAGCATATGGACAAGACCGCCCAAGTCCCGCTGTTCAAGGCGCTGTGGTATCCGTACGGCAACTACATCTGCCTGGCGTTTGTAGCGTTCATCCTGGTGATCATGCTGTTGATCCCGGGGATTCGCGTGTCGGTGTACGCGATTCCGGTGTGGGTGGCCTTTATGTGGCTGTGCTTCGTGATCAAGAACAAGCGCGCGGTACAGGCGCAGGCAGCGGCTTACAGCTCTGCCAAATAAACGCTGTGTTTAACCCTGCAAACCCGGCCATTGCGCCGGGTTTGTTGTTTGTGGGGTATCCTTGATGCTCTGAACAAGGACCCTTTTTTGATGCTGGTGATTTCCAATCACTTATTCCTGTTTTAAGGAATCCCCTTAAAGTCCTTGTGTTTAGGTGGTTTCAAGGGTTTTTTAGTGGGTAGGTTCCCTGGCTGATGGTTGTTTTTTTCCCGTTTCTATCCCGTTTCTGTTCCGCACCCCATTCCAGCACGACCCAAGCCGCCTCGATCCGCACGTTTCGGCTGCGGTGATTGGGCGCCTGTTGTTTGGCGTGCCGGACAGCGAAAAGTGCAGGGGCTGAGCCAGGGTTGTCGCTCAGATTTCACGTAGCGACGGGCTCAACATATCGCGGCGATTACTACAGGTACTGATGTTTGCTGCTGTTGATTCACCCCCTGCGCAGCAGGCCCACCATCGCGCAGCGATGTGTAGTGGGTTACACATTGCTGCCCCCTCAACCGCTTCAACTGGGGGGTTGCATTGGGTGATGCTCCAGGCGCTTAACTGACTGATAGGCAGTTAAAAAGCGACGGAGAAGCGCTATGGCTTACGCGATCATCAGGGCGAAGAAACTCAAGACCATGGGAGCGGTGTCGAGGTCGGCACAGCACACGTTCAGGATGCAGCCCACCCCGAATGCAGATCCCGCACTCACCGGGCGAAACCGAACGGTGGGTGCCAAAGGATCAGACCAGGTGCTCGCTGCCTTGGTGCGCACTTTGCCGACGAAAAGGCGTAAGGATGCGGTGCTTGCGATTGAGTACCTGGTCACCGCGTCCCCTGAAGCTTTCAAGCGTCACGGCGGGCGTTTGGATGATATGGGCGACGGTTACTTTGCCAATGCGTTGAAGTGGCTGAAGACGCGCCACGGTGCAGCGAACGTCCTCAGTGCGACCATCCATCTGGATGAATCAACGCCGCATATGGTCGTTTACGTTGTACCCATGACGGCAGACATGCGGCTGTCGTGCCGTGACTTCCTCGGCGGGCCTGAGAAGCTCAGAGCTATGCAGACCAGCTTCCATGCCGAGGTTGGGGCGCTGCGTGGTCTGGAGCGAGGCGTGGAGGGCTCCAAGGCGAAGCATGAGGCGGTATCGGCGTTCTACTCGACCATGGCAGCAGCAGGCCAAGCGCCGGTGCTGAAGGCGCGCGACTATGCTGCGGCGGTTGTCGGCGTGAAGACGGAAGCCTGGCAGCGAGCCGAAACCGTGGCCAGCGCCAATGCCCAGGGCGCAGCTCGCCACGCACGTTCAAAACAGGCGGTGCTCTACCGGGCGCGTGCTGTGAAAAAAGCAGCGTCCCTGGTGGAAGATCGGCAGCGAGGAATAGAGCGGCGGGAGCACCAGTTGCGCAGCAGAGACGTAGATCTGGATCGGCGCACCAGGTGCATTGATGGCTTGGTGAGCCAGGTCAGTGAGGCGGAGCAGAAGGTGGTGGTGCTCGCCGCTGAAAAGTCCGCCTTGGAGCATCGTCTAAAAATGCTTGAAGTGAGTCTGGCCAATGACAAAGCCCAGGCGCGAAAGGCTCGCCACGATCAGGAATCCACGCTTGGCTGAACGCACCCTCTGCCGATCATGCAAACCCACCCACTAGCGGATGCGTCAGGTGCTGCCGATTGCTATCGGGGTGGTGCTGCAGTCATTCGCCTCATAAATTCGTCAAAGAGAGGTACTGTGAATGCGATTTGCGCATATTCCGGGCTGTAGATCATTCCTTTCTTGATCAAACTATCCCGTACCGGGCCTAGGCTGGTAGCAGGTCGACCCAGAGCAGAGGCTACATCTGCAGAACGTTGCGGCCCTTCACCCAACTCCGCTAGGCAGCGCATGTAATCGCGCTCAGCAGGTGTCGTCCGGTCAAAGCGAACCCTGAAAAATGACTCATCGAGTTTGCGAATACTTTCAATGGTGGCGGTACGAGCATCCAACTCAGTAATGGTTTCGCCTTCAGCTATATTCCAAACGGTATAACCCCACTCCTGAAGAAAATATGGGTAGCCGTGAGTCTTGTCGTAGATCTCCTTTAGCGCTTCTTCGGAAATGGTTGCGCCTTCTTCCTCCACTGGGTCGCGGATCGCCTTCCAAGCATCGACTTCTAACAGCGCGCCTAAACGGGGAAACTCAAATAACCGCTCGGCGTAGCTTTTGGCATCGCCGGCTTGTCCAGCCAACTGAGGAAGGCCGGCGCCAAAAAGGACTAGAGGCAAGCCAGCTTGGTTAATCGCGTGAAGGCCACGAATCAGAGCCCCCAACTCATCTTTGGAGAGGTATTGCAATTCGTCGATCAGAATTGCCACAGGTGTTTTCGCGTCTCTGGCAGCCTCTCCTGTTGCGATTAATATGTCTCTCAAATCATCTTCAAGGTTTCCGCTATCCGCATAGCCAATTTCAGGGTCGACGCCTAACGTAACTTCGGCACCACCCGCTGCAATGGTGATATTGCCAATGAAACTACGAAGTACGCGGATACCTTTTTTCACGCTTTCTACAGTGTTTTGCAGGCGGTCTAAGCGTAGTAGTAAGCGACGCAATACCGGAATCAGCAGTTGTTTAAGCTCACCTCCATCATGGGCTTCCTGCATTTCGGCCAAATAGCCCATCGTGATTGCGCGGTCTTTAATTTGATTCAACAGCACCGTCTTCCCGACACCACGCAACCCTAAAACCATCAAGGATTTCGCGTGCTTTCCACGCTGGATGCGCGTTAGGGCAGTTAAAGCAGTCCCTAGCACCTCGGAGCGCCCAGCTAGCTCTGGCGGCGACACTCCGGCTCCAGGATTGAATGGGTTGATATTCTTATCCACGGTTGTACTCCTATGAACTTATTAATAGTTATAGGCTAATATGACTATAACTGCAAATAAGTATCTATAGCCCCATCCACATTCCCGATGAGAAGGATGGGTGGCGCTACGAAAAAAACCGTTGGCGAAAATAAAATCTCCTGAAAAAGCACTTATCCCCCTCCCGCCGACGCGCTCTGTGTGATTTTTTTGTGCAAATCTCATGGTAGTGCAATCAGGGCTCTAGCCCAGGCTGGCTGCGGGGCTTCCCGGGCAATCGCCCTTTTCATTTTGTGCAAAGTTTTGCAAAGAAATGCAAAAACATTGCACAGGCAGCGCTCCATTTCTGACGGTGTTTCAAGTGACCAAGCCCAATGGCAGTAGGGGTGCGGCGGAGTTTTCTCAAAGTAAACGGCTTGTTTTTTGGGGTTGCGCTCGTGATGGAGTCGTAGCAGATTAAAAGCTTGCGCGCCATATGGGACAGGGCTTTCAGCCAATTTGGCAGGATTTCGCCGATTGCATTTTTCTTCGTGCGAGCGCTTGCGGTGGTGCAATCGAAAACACAGCTTTTGCCCGTTCGGCGGCGGGTCTGAAAGCAGTTTTTTTGAGAGTCGCCGGAACCGGCAAAGTCTTGCGGGTGGGGTTACAGATCGAAGGGGGAGGCCGCTTACACGGCCTTGACTGGGCACCACTCAGCAGGGTTTTCCTGCCAGGCAATAATTGCTGACTCGCGCCATCCGACACGCCCAGGTGAGATGCGGACAGGTCTTGGGAACTGTCCGTTTTTCATCACTCGCCAGAGGGTGGTTCGAGAAAGGGAGGTGGCTTCCAGTACGTCCCTTTCCCGCATAAAACGATCCAGCTTACTCACGTTGGGCTCCTATGATCTGAGCCTATGCGAGACTCCTAAACTGATGGGCTGCTGAATCTCAGGACGCAGCCGTTGTACGCTTAAGTTTCAGAAGGGCAGCAGTGTTATCGACTACTGCTTCTTTCGGTACGGCAGGAGGCATAGTTACCAATGTGGGTACCAGTATGTCTTTCTCGGCCCCATTAAATAGCTTCTCAAGTTTTTTCCCGAGCGTAATCCAAGTGATTTCTTTAATTTTCTCTTGCCGTTCGTACTGGCTGTTGCAGCGAGAGAGTGCCACATCATGCTCGCCAAGACTCTTGAGCGCTACGGCGTGGGATAAGGTGAACAGCTCCAACAGAATTTCACGTGTTCCTTCCTGCTTTAACGCTTGACTCAACAAGGTCTGTTGCAGTTCTTTGTTAATTGAACCTGGAACGCCTACCAGCTTCAAGCGTGCTTCTGCTACTTTAATAACCAGATTCTTTTGAATGGGTATTCGCGCATCGGCGGTAAAGCGTAGCGCCTGAGCGTCCTTCCTTAGCTGAGCACTACGTTCAATTTCTTCGTTGATTTTACTTTGCTCGATGGTGCCTGATTTGCCCATAGCATTCCAAGATGCGTCTGTGAGACTGGCCTGAGTTTCAAGTCTTGTGGCCTCCTGCGTTAGGCGTTGGCTTTCTTGAACTACTTCGGTGTATTGCTTTTGCAGAGTAATGTAAACGTCTCTGTTGATCTCGAAGCCAGCTAGGCGATCCTTTAGTTCAGGGCTCATATTTTCTCGAACAATGGTGGTTAGTTGCATATCGTTATTCCTTGGTAAGTTAAGTTGCTGCGCCCTGGTGCGCAGTTTGCTACACCAACTCTACGTTCTCGGCCATGGCGAGCTTCGCAAACTGCTCAACTACATAGCCTTCGTTCCGGCTGTTGTAATCCTCGACGCGGTTGCGCTTCGGGTTTTCCTGCATGAGCACACGCCAGCTGGTGTCTTGGAAGTAGATCGACAGATTGTCCCAGCTGGTGACCAGTACCGCGTTCGCCGGGAAGAACGGCACGCTGAAACTCGGTACGCCACCATAGGTGCTCACGACCTGAGCACTTTCGATGCGCTCTTTCTCTGTAGGTGTGCCCGCTTGCTTGGCATACAGCACTGCTTTGTCGTGAGCCAGCAGGTCAGAGCCGATGATCGCGATCAGATCGCTATCATCGCGTAAGTTGTCGTCAATCGCTCGCTTTACGTCATATACGAGGGAGTCCAGGTTGGCATAGTCGCCGCCTTCACCCAGGCGAATTTTTCCAGCCTCTAAGCCTTGGCTGAGCACCTGGCCTGGTACTTTCTCACGGGCCTGTTGCAGCCACCCTTTATTGACATCTTCGAGCATCGGGAAGGCTTCAATATCGGTCTGTGCCGCGCAATGAGTGCCACGGAACCCAATCATCATGCGATCTAAGGCAATTTGCTTTTGGACTGCAGCGGAATAACGCTTGTGAAAGTCAGGGAACTTGGCCCAGGCATCAATTTTGACCCACGGCAGGCCAACATCCGATTCTGTGGGGAAGAGTTCATAAGTGTTGTTTTCTAGATTAGAAAAATCTTTTGGTTCGCGATCTGCAATATTGATGTTCGTCCGGCCAGTAACAGGGCCGGTTACCCCAAGCATAACTTTCTCGCCAATGATCTGACTAACCGGAACGATGTTGATGCGCTCTAGGAAGTCAGACTTTGCTGTGATCATTTCATTGATTGATTGGGCTGCACTGGGTTCAATGGTGAAATAATTAGATCCTTCGCTTGCTTTGTAAGTCTTGGCAAAAGCCTTTTGTAATTCTGCATACTTGATAGGGCCCTTATTGTGGCTCATGATTATTTCCTAAGTTTAGTTTTAAGCTCCCCACGCAGGTGGCTAGCTCCATGCTTGGGTTGCTGTGTAGGGGGGTTATTATGTGTTGTGTTTGCAGGTTAATATTAACACAATATAGCCTTCTATATTGCAAGGTTGGGAGGTGGTTTGGTGAGAGTTATTTGTCGTTGTTGCGAAGGCAAAGCATTGATATCCAAGGTTGATGAGGTGTCATCTTTGCTCAAGAAGTTATACTGTATGTGCTTGAGTTTTGAGTGCGGTCATAAGTTTGTAATGGACTTGGAGTTCTCTCATACTGTCAAGCCTTCTGCTAAAAAGTTAGATGACTGTCTTGTTGAACGATTCCGTGATCTTTCTAGCGCTCAGCAGCTTCAGCTACTTGAGCAGTTGGATATGTTGATATGACAGGGGTCGTAACAGGGGTTTTGAACTTTCAGGATCTTCAGCGCGTTACTGGATATCAAAGACGCTCCGATGTTGAGCGCTCATTGACCGAGCAGGGGGTGCTCATATTCCGTGGTCGCTCCGGCCCCTGGACAACTATCGATCTTATTAATCGTGCGGGCGGTATCAAGCCGGACATTGATGATCGGTATGGGGCAGACATTCTGTAATACCGGTCGGACACCGCCTCAAAAGCTGCTCGCCAAGGAGGGGGTGGTCACTGGTTTTGTCGTGCCTGAGCCCCCACCACCGGGCTCGCTATTTTTTTTATAGATCAATCTATCGATACGCTGTCAACAAAAACCCCCGTCACCCCCCTTTACCGCGTCTGATTTCGAAAAGTGAAGGGATGCAAGGGTTTAAGGGATAGCCCTTATAAACCGGGGCTTGCAGAGCACATCTTCATTCCCTGCCTTTTTTTCAAGGGAATTTTTGAGAGAGGAAAGCCCTTATTAAACAGAGATGTATTCCCTTATCCCTTTTATCTATTCTATTAAGGGAATGTCGCAGGCCCCGTATTTACTGGGGTTCAGGCGCTAATTCCCTTATTCCCTTCATTCCCTTGAGAAAACACTGATTCCAGCGACTGCCCCGGTATTAAAGCTTGACAGCTGTGCGCGCCCTCGTTCTTTGTTTTCAAGGGAAGCGGTTCACTACGACAATTGAGAGCGACCGCCTGGCGAGCAAAATTGCCTCATTGGCCTGCACCTTCCTGATCGAGTTTCACTGGATCAATCACATAAAAACGCGACTTTCCTCCTCCTGGCATGAAGTAACTTTTGTTAGCGCGTTTCTGGCCTTTCTCAGTGTCCACCTTAGCGAGCGCGTCCGCGCCCTGGAGCGCACGAACAATCCTTTCTAGATTGAAACCGATAGCGGCTTCTGCCAGACCTGGTTTGTTGAATAGGTACAGGCGCGTCTCGCAATCAACTTCGTAGTAACCGGCTCGGTTATGCACAGCAGTGGTGCCAGAGTGACGGAAATCGGAAAAACGACTGTCGCCGTGCAAGTCAATGAAGTTGGCGATACCACGCAGTATTTGGCGATCCTCTGCGCTACCGTCTCCCATTGTTGAAAGCCATTCGTTAAACAGGAGTCGGCAGGCATTGGCGGCAGTACCTTTGGGCCAGTTCAGCAGATTGCGACGGATAGCTGACTCACCAGCCAGAGCCATAATCGCGAAACGATCAGCTACCCGACCAGCCTGTGAACTCTCGGTGCCAAAGGCCTCCCGAACCTGTCGAAACGCGCTATGCAGATCCTCTGGCTCTTTAATCAGAGACTCCACAAATGCTGGGCCAACATGGCCGTAGTTCTGAGACACAGCATCGTTAAGCGTCCGGTGAAACTCTTGCCCAGTCAGTCCTTGAACATCATCGAAGGCGCGGTGTGCGCGAGTACCGGCATTCACATCGACCATGCGTAGTTCAGCACCGGCGTGTGCGTTGCTGCCCCCGATGGCAGCATGATCTGACAATGAGCGCTCGCCGCTGGAAAGCGCTAGTACACGCCAGGTCAACTTGGCACGTCCTTCCCGCTCACGTGTCATGGTGCCTTTACCTGTGCCGTTAGCAATCGCGTAGGCCATTTCCTGGACGCGCTTAGGGTCGGCTCGTTTGATTTCGTCCAGGATCAATACGGTGTCGTTGCGCGAAGCGGCCTCAATCTCGACCCCGCCTTTCGACACGTCCCAAGAGGCCGCAAAGTTGCCAGGGTTGCCCCAGATCGACGCCGCCAAGAGCTGTGCCAGCGATTTACCGCTCGACGAATCGCCCACTAAGTGAACGCCACCGCCATTAACCCCCACCTTGGCGAGCAGAGGCCCTGCCAAGGCGCAGCAGACCGACAGGATCAGCACAGGGTTGCCCAGACAGCGGGGGGCAATCTCAGTTTGCCAGCCGCTGATAGAGCCCTTGCAGTTGAATATGTTGGCCGCCCTGCCAGAGTCTTGGAAACGCACGTTGTCGCCGCCGATGACGCGAGTGGGCAGCACAAACGCCCCTGATGCATGCCAGCCCGGCTTGGTGGTTGTTTCGATTCTCCGGCCAGGCGATTGATGGCTTGCCAGGTACGGTACGACCTGGCGTCGTTTAGAGTGCTCGATTTTCAGGCCTTGGCGTGATAACCCCTTCAGAACCTCATCAGGCCCCCCATAGATTGCCTCCATAGGAATAACCGACTCGATACGCTTTTCGTGATAGCTGAAAGAAACGAGAAGCCCAACGCTTCCGTCTTCCGAGTTAACCGTTTCAGCTTCAACGATTAAAGGCGCGCAGATCCGCTGATCTACCGGAATAGCCTTTTCCTCTGGCCCGCCTTGCTTCAAGCCGTGGTGCCAGGTGCCGGCAATATAAGTTTTCCCTTCGACAGTGCAGGTGTGCTCGTAGACCGCATAACGTGGCCGCTCCAGCTTTTCAGGTGCCGGCATGACTGGATCGCCAACCAGGCTCAGGGTGGACGTTTTTTCGTGAGTGCTCATACCTTGCGGCTCTCTTTTGATTGACCTGTAAGCCAGAGGTACAGGTCGTTAAAATCGGATAGATCGGACGGGGCGTCAGCGGGCCATTCGGGGAAAATCACACGAGCATCGGCAGCACGGGCTGCTTGGTTGGCAGCGCGTTTCCCAGGGTTGTCAAACGTCTTGCGGTCGTCATCACCAGCGATGACCAGATCCAGCGTTGCGCCGTAGCGCTCACGCATTGCCATGGCCACTGGCTTGAGGTTGCCCGCGTTCATTGCGCAGACCACCGGACTCCCGGTGTTTTTGTGCAGGGTTGCGCCAGTCGCCCAGCCTTCGCAGACATACAGGCGGCAGCCTTCTGAGAACTTGCCCAGGGGCGAATAGCAGCCCTGGACACGGCCACCCTTCAAAAAGCGTTTGCCGCCGTCCGGCGTGATGATTTGCAGATTGACCAGGCGCCCGTCATCACAGAGCGGAACCAACAGACGGCCCTGTCCCGACTGACGCAACAGATACGGCTGTACGCCTTTGGCTAGCAGGTAGGCGTGCAGTGGATAGGCAGGCTTCCCCTTTTTCCAGAGGTGCGAAGCATGACGGGCAGCATCAAGATTTTGTTCCTCTTGGAGCTGCTGTGTGCGCAAGCGCCATGACGTGCGCTCATCTTCGGCCTGTCGGCTGCGTTCCTGGAGCTTCTGAGCATCGGCAGCCGTGAGATTGAACAAACCCAGGCGCAGGCGCTCATCAATTTCCTTTGCTGCGTCCATCTGCCCACATCCGCGCAGGTAGGCCAGCAGCGACACCAGATCGCCTCCATGGGCACTACTATCGGCAAAGTCATTCCACCGGCCCGAGTCGAGCGAAATGCCGAAGGAACCGGCTTGCCGATCCCCACGAGCAATGTTGGCAGCCACCCACTCGCGGCCTTTGCGCGATCCACTGGGAAACCATTCAGGTAGCAGCGTTTCCGCTGCGCTCAGGGCGTGCTGTGCTGTGTGTCGGATCAGATCAACGGGACTGAGCTTCATCATGATTTTTTTCCTGCCTTCTTGGCTTTTTGGCGGGTCAAATAGCGATGTACGGCGTGAGCTTCCCAGCGCACCGTATGTCCATGGCGAACAGGGGCGGGGAACGTTGGTGCTTTCGTCCAGCGCCACCAGGTGGAGCGGCTGATTTGATATCGAGTCCACAGCTGCTTGGCCGTCGCCCATACAGGCTCAGGCGGAGGACGGGGCTTAGCGGGCCTTTTCGTGCTCATTGCACACCTCCACGCGCCATAGCCGCCTGGACATTCGTTTTGTCCTGGTACTGCCCATCAATGGCTTTTTTCAGGCAAGCCGATCCCGTCAACGCATTGCTGCGTTCTTGAAAAGTGTTCATCACTTACTTCCCGTATATATGGGAGAAGGTCACAGGCCAGTGCCTGCCACGCTTAGAAATGGCGTGTTTACGCCCGTTTTTGGGCTGCTTGAATTTTTCGTAATAGCTCAGGGTTCGGGGGCCATGATTCTTTGGCTGAATCAAGTACCACGCACAGATCCTCTCGCACCATTTCAAAAAATGACGCGTAGAGCAGGGGGGAGATACTTACCGATGCGTTTGTTTCACAGGCCAGTGATTGAACCAGGCTGATAGAGTCCCGCACCGATTCCAGCTTGTAATAATCGTCTTCGGAAAGGCTGTAAGGGCGGTTCATTGGACACCCCCAACTTTCAGGGTGAAGGCGTTGTCCTGGTGAGCGTCGAAGCGTTCGTTCAGGCGTTTAGCGTTGGAAATGAGCGTTTCGCGATAGTCGCCAGCCAAATACTGGGCGACATCTGCCAAGCGTTCGGCGTGATGGTCATTCCCATCGACAAGCGTTCGCTTGATTGCCCAGGTCAATGAATCGAGCCAGTCCATGTAATTGGCGGCAGTCTCCAGCTCATTGATGGATTCGACGGCGATAGCGGTGATGATTGATGGCTTGTTCATTGAACACCGCCTTGAGCTTCCAGGCTGCGGACAATGTCCATGTGAGCGTTGTAGCGTTTGAGACGAACAGAGAGAGAGGAGTTTGCGCGGAGGGCGCTCAAGGCCATACGACGGTGAGCGAGTGCGCGGATTGCGGACGGAATGAGGGCTGTCATGGGTGGTGCTCCGTTTACTTCATGGGAGCTGCCACTAATCGCTGCGAAACGAAGGGTGGCAGCTGTACGCGGGTTCGCAGACCGGAGTAAACGGAATCCGGCACACCCGAAGGTGTCCCACGCACAGCCGCCATAACACAGAACGGGAGGCACAAAAAAAGCGCCTGCAATCGTGATGGGGGCGCTGTTGCGCCGTCTACTGGTCGGGCTGCGAAACCCGTTCGCTGAATTGGCAGCGACAGACGAACGATAGCGGCGCACGAACGACTTTGCAACCCTTGGTTGGGTCGCGGTGTGAATCGGCATGGTTCAACCCTTCCAATTGGTGAGGAAGGTGTCCACGGCATTAGCATCCCAGCGCAGCACGCGGCCAGCGCGAATAGGCGTTGGGAAATTTTCGATTTTTGTCCAGCGCCACCAGGTGGTGCGGCTGATCTGATAGAGGGTGCAGAGTTGACCTGTGGTGGCTCGAATGCCAGCGCGAGGAACGTTCGGAACAGTGGCGTTGTCAGTGGAAGGTGTCATTGTCGATTTCTCTAAGCACTACGGAAAAACCGAGAAGTCAGCGTCGGTGTCCATGGTTGGATGTTGCATCGTCCAACCACTCGCAATACAGTTCCGGGCGGGCCAACAACCCGCGTCGAAATCTCTATCTCAGCTTCACCTCTCGGATCGTGTACTGGCTTGCCCGGTGTGCAGGAGGACGCTGTAACGTCCTCTTCCAATAGGCCTCGGTACGTCAAATACCGGGGCTTTTTCTTGCCTGCAATTCACCGACATTAACGAATTTTTTGCAGCCGATTCCCGCTACTTTCGGGTGTTTCACAGCAGTTCGTTATGTTCAGCCAGTGGTCGCATGTTAGCGATAGATTCTCGACTTACACAAGCCAGGCAGCTTCTATGAATTTTCCGCAAACGCATGATTTTCCACGTTTTTTTTGTCTCATAGAGTGTCACTGGTGCTCACTGAGTCTCACTGGTGTTCATCATCTGAAGACTGAAAAAAAACTACCGTTCGTCGGATTTTTTCAGGCGACGCGAAAGCAACACAACATTGCTCGCTGAATCGCCTTTTGCCAGGCCATCCAGATAGCGCCCCCACTGCTCCAGGGCGGCTCGTTTCTCTGGCAGGTAGCTGTAACGGTCGTAATGTTTGGCCTGCACACCACTGCGGCCATGAGACAAGAGCCAAGCGCGTACCTCTGAACTAATGCCCTGGTGCGCCATGAGGGTTTCTGCTGTAACGCGGACATTGCGATAGGTGAAGAGCCGAGTTTTTCCCGCTGTCGCGAGTGTCTGGCCTGCCTCGCTGAAGGCTTTGATGATGGTGGAGGTACTTGCGGTTGATCCATCCGAAAAGGCGAAAGGGCCAGCGCCCATGCGGCATTCCAACAGCGGAGCCAGGATCTCGCCGGTTCGCGCTGTAATGGGCAGCAGGTGCTCCCAAGCCTGTTCTTTGCGGCCTTTGCCATCCAGTAGGCAGATGGTGTCGTCTGTGACCGCATCCCACGGTACAGCGCAAAGCTGGGTCATTCGCTGTCCGCCAAAATAGATCAGGGCATTGGTGATGGCCCTTTTGGGTTCGGGTAATTTATCCAGGTAGCGCAGCAACTCACCCATCTCGGCGGGCGTTAACGATTCCGTATTGGCGCGCCTTGCGCCCTGAACGGATGGCACATCCCGAACAGGGTTGGCCTGAATGGCAAACACTTTACCGCTGTGGGCCATACGTTCCGGGGATAGATGCGCTTTGACAGCGTGGCTGAAGGCTGCTTGCAGTGATAGACGGAGGTTGTTGCAGATCGAGCGCATGTCGTTTGATGCGCCGCCTGCAGCATGGTTGCCGACCCCACGGCCCTTGGGCTTGCGTCCCAGTACGCCGGATAAAATGAACTGGATATCCTCGGGCTCAATCAATGCAGCGAGACGCTGGGTGAGTTCGGGATGGTAATCCCTGATATGAGACTTGAACTGGTTCGCTACGGCCCTGTGGCTCACCTTTCCTGACTTTTCCAGGTGGGATACGTAGCTGTCCAATAGTTCGCCAAAGGTGCCGCGCCTCGCCTCTAGGGCGAGTTGTGCATCCGTCTGTGCCAACTCTGCCGCTGCGGTAGCCTGTAGTGCCGATTGTTGTTCCTGGTACTGCTCCAGTCCCCCGGCAGCGATTGACGCAGTAGCGAGGCGCAACGCTGCCAGGCGCATGGCGTCTAGATCCATTTCATTGGTGCCAGTGCGGGGTTTCTTGGTCAGGGTGCCCAGGGCTATGCGTTTGTCACCGGCATTGGTGCGCTCGCGGTAGTAGCCGGTGATGAACCCAGCCGTTTTGCGTTCGAGCACCAAGGTTCCTTTGCCGCGGGTTCCTATCGGCTCGGATATCTTACCCTTGACGTTATAGGCTTCCATTTCTGTGAGTCGAATTCGCTTGGCCATTTTTCCCGCTTCTTTCCCGTTTCGCTTGAAAATGTGCGTTATCGTATGAAACGCTGGGATACTAGAAAGCAGCCTAACTGCCTATTAATCAAGGCTTTTATGGTTTTTAACAGTCTTTAGGAACCGCTATGGAACACAAATGCTGAGGGTTTCCAACAACGTGCATATCCCTGATGCCGAGATCGAACTGACGGCCATTCGCGCCCAGGGTGCGGGCGGGCAGAACGTCAACAAGGTTTCGAGCGCCATGCACCTGCGCTTTGATATTCCCAATTCGTCGTTGCCGGATTTTTACAAGGAGCGGCTGCTGGCGCTGCGTGACAGCCGCATCACCAGTGATGGCGTGCTGATTATCAAAGCCCAGCAATACCGCACCCAGGAGCAGAATCGGGCTGATGCGCTGGAGCGTCTGGCGGAGTTGATCGTCAGCGCCACCAAGGTGGAGAAAAAGCGCCGCCCGACCAAGCCGACCCTGGGCTCAAAAAAACGTCGGCTGGAATCCAAGACCAAGCGCGGCAACATCAAGGCGGGGCGGGGCAAGGTGGATTTCTAGAGGGCAGCAGCAGTCCTGTGGGAGCGGGCTTGCCCGCGATGGCATCACCGTGCTTGACCTGGCACACCACTCCGTCTGCATCGCGGGCAAGCCCGCTCCCACAGGTTTAATCACCCTGAGCGCGAGCTAGGACGCTCTTGCGTTCTGCGCCTGACGATACAGATAAACACTCAGCATCAACCCGCCAAGCGCCGCCAGCGCCGCAAACAGAAAGATCGAAGCAAAGCCGAACCCTGCCGCCACGGCACCCACTAGCGGCCCGGTGATGCCCAGCGACAGGTCGATAAACAGCGAATACGCACCCACCGCAGCCCCCCGGCTGGAGGCCGGCACCAGGTTGACCGCCTCAACCCCCAGCGCCGGGAACACCAGCGAAAAGCCAAAGCCGCTCAAGGCCGCGCCCGCCAGGGCCAACTCCGGGTTGGGTGCCAGCCACAGCAACAGCAGGCCCAGCGTCTCGACGCTCAGGCAGGCAATCGCCACTCGAAAACCGCCGATACGGTTGATCAGGTTGCCAAACAGCAAACGCGCACTGATAAAGCTGGCGCCAAACAGGCTCAGGCACAGCGCTGCGTTTTCCCAGTGGTTGGTCGCGTAATACAAGGTGATAAAGGTGGCGATGGTGCCAAAGCCGATCGAGCCCAGGGCCAGCCCGGTGCCGTGGGGCAACACGCGTCCCAGTACATGCAGAAACGGCAGGCGCACGCCGCTGACAATGGGGGCCGCCAGTTTTGGCCAGGCCAGCAGTACGCCCAGCGCTCCCAGGGCAATAATGCTTACGCCCAGGCTCCACATGCCCAGGTGGCCGACCATGACCACGCCCAGAGGTGCGCCAATGGCAATGGCGCCGTAGCTGGCGATGCCATTCCAGGAAATCACCTTGGCCGTGTTCTGCGCGCCGACCCGGCCTATGCCCCAGCCGATGGAGCCGGAGCCCACCAGGCTTTCCGCGCTGCCCAGCACCAGCCTGCCGATCAACAGGCTGGCCAGGCTCCAGGCCGGCATGCTCGTCAGCCAGCTGGACACCAGCATAAACACGCCACTCAGGCCGCAGCCGGCCAGGCCAACCATCACGGCGCGCTTGCTGCCCCGGGTATCGATGTAGCGGCTGGCGTAAGGCCGGCTCAGCAGCGTAGCCAAATATTGCACGCTGATCACCAGCCCGGCGATCACCGTGCCGTAACCGAGATGGTTATGCACGTAACCCGGCAGTACGGCCAGCGGAATGCCAATGTTCAAATAGCCGATAAAGGTAAACAGGACGATGGAAACCACTTGCAGCGTGATTGCCATGGGGCGCTGTGTTTCAGGCATGGGGTAGGGGTCCTGCGGGGAGCGGGTTGGTGCAGATTATAGTGGTGTAACCAGTTGCGTCGCGATTAAAGCGGCCAGTGCATTTTCCTGGGTGCCGAACCGTTTGAGCAGGAGAGCTTGTTTTTCGGGGCTGAGGCGCTCCCAGAGGTCGATCATTTTCTCGGCGGTGCCGATCAGAACGCTGGCCTGGGTATCGCTGAAGGTGTCAGTCACGCTTGATTCCGCAATAAGGGGCGATTGTGTCAGACGGTGTGAAAAACTGAATGCTTTTCGCACCGTCTGATTGTGCGCCGTCAGTCTTCGCTTTCGGCCTGCAGGCTTTCAGAAGCCTCGTCCAGTGCGGGGTTTTCGCCACTGGTGTGTTGCGGGGTTGGCTGCTCGGTTTCGTGCAGGCTTGGGAAGGGGAGGTTTGGGATCTCGTGCATCGTCGCGCTCCTCGTAAGGTGTGTTTTAAGTAGCTTGCTAAGGATACAGGAGGGAGTGTGACAATTTGTCTTTTTATTGCGTCTGGGGGGATTTGTATCGAACTTTTCATATTGCAGCTGTCGCTGCAAAAGGCAGAGCCCTGTAGCAGCTGCCTCGTTCCTTCGGCAGCTGCTACAGGTGGGGGGGCTAGTGTGTACACACCTGCGCAATCGCCTTGGCCAGCAGGCTCAGGCGCGTGCCGTCGACCCCGGCCATATTGGCGCGCCCCGAACCAACCATGTACACGCTGTGTTTCTCGCGCAACAGCTGGACTTGCTCTTGGGTCAGGCCAGTGTACGAAAACATCCCGCGTTGCTCATTAATATGGGCAAAGTGCTCCGCCAGCCCGAACGGGATCAGGGCTTCCACCAAACCGCTACGCAATTGCGCGATACGGCTGCGCATGGCTTCCACTTCTGCGATCCACACGCTTTTCAGCTGGGCATCGCCGAGGATGGTCGCCACCACCGACGCGCCGTGATCCGGCGGGTTGGACCACAAGTTTCGCGCAATATAGGCCAACTGGCTGCGGATGTCGGTCAGCTTTTCGGCGTCATTGGCACACACAATCAATGCACCGACGCGTTCGCGGTACAGGCCGAAGTTCTTCGAGCACGAGCTGGTGATCAGCACTTCCGGCAGTTCACGGGTGAACAGGCGGGTCGACCAGGCGTCTTCCTGTATTCCGTCGCCAAAACCCTGGTAGGCAAAATCGATCAAAGGCAGCAATTCACGACGACGGACCACGTCCAGCACCTGCAGCCAGTCCGCCTGGGACAGGTCAAAGCCGGTCGGGTTGTGGCAGCAGGCGTGCAGCAGCACCACATCGCCTTTTGGCGCGTGTTCCAGGGCTTCGAGCATGGCCGCGACATTGAGCTTGTTGTCGCTGCCCACGTAAGGGTAGTGACTGATCTTCAGCCCGGCTGCGGCAAAGATGGTTTCGTGGATCGGCCAGGTTGGATCGCTCAGCCAGATGCCACGGCCCGGCAAGCATTGCGCGATAAAATCGGCGCTCAGGCGCAAGGCCCCGGTACCGCCCGGGGTCTGGGTCGCTGCAGCACGCTTGCTGGCCAGCAGGGGTGAGTCTTCGCCTAGCACCAGTTCGCTGATCAGTTGCCCGAATCGGCTGTCACCATGACCGCCGATATAGGTTTTGGTCTGTTGCTGATCGACCAGGCGCTGCTCGGCCAACTTTACCGATTGCAGGATCGGCGTCAGGCCATTGGCGTCTTTATAGACGCCCACGCCCAGGTCGAACTTGTCCGGATTGGTATCCTGTTGATAGGCGTCCATCAAACCGAGAATCGGGTCGCCCGGTACCCGACCAATATCGGCAAAGTGCATTACTTGCGACCTTCGGCAGTTTTGGCGACTTCATCAGTGCGTGCGGCCATGATGAAGTCGTTGCGGTGCAGGCCCTTGATCGAGTGGCTCCACCAGGTCACGGTGACCGAGCCCCATTCGGTCAGCAGGCCCGGGTGATGGCCTTCGGCTTCGGCGATTTCACCCACGGCATTGGTAAAGGCCAGGGCGAATTTGAAGTTCTTGAACAGAAAGACCTTTTCCAGCTGCATGATGCCGTCGCGAACTTCGATGTTCCAGTCCGGGATCTGTTTGATCAGGATCGGCAGTTCTTCGTCGCTGACCTGTGGGGCATCGGCGCGGCAGGCTTCGCAGTGGGCTTGGTTCAGTGCGTTCATGGTGGATTCCTGAAATCAGTTTTTATAGATGACTAAAAAAGGGTTAAGCCGCTTTCGGCTTGGGCGTGAACTTCGGCGCGTGCAGGCCCATTGTCATGCCTTTTTCGACCATACCCATGATGTCTTCATGGGCCAGGTCAAACAGTCGCTTCAAGTCCGGCAGGACAAAATACAGCGGCTGCAAAATATCGATGCGATACGGCGTACGCATGGCTTCCAGCGGATCGAAAGCCTGATGTTCCGGTTCTGAAGACAGGCTGTAAACCGTTTCTTTGGGCGACGACAGAATCCCGCCACCGTAAATGCGTTTGCCTTCCGGCGTGTCGACCAGGCCGAACTCGATGGTCATCCAGTACAGACGTGCCAGATACACCCGTTGTTCTTTGCTCGCCTGCAGGCCCAGCTTGCCGTAGGTGTGGGTGAATTCGGCGAACCACGGGTTGGTCAGCAGCGGGCAGTGGCCGAAAATCTCATGGAAAATATCCGGCTCTTGCAGGTAATCGAGTTCTTCGGGAGTACGAATAAAGGTGGCCACTGGAAACTGCTTGTTGGCCAGCAACTCGAAGAAGGTCTGGAAGGGGATCAGTGCGGGTACCCGGGCAACTTGCCAGCCTGTGGTAGCGCCCAGTACCTGATTGATCTCGTCGAGTTGCGGGATGCGGTCGTGGGGCAGGCCCAGCTTTTCGATGCCTTGCATGTACTCGGGGCAGGCGCGGCCTTCCAGCAGTTTCAGCTGACGGGTAATCAGCGTGTTCCACACCCCGTGCTCGGCAGGTGTGTAGTCGATAAAGCCATTAGCATCAGGCTCACGGGCGACGTATTTCGTTTGCTTCATGGGGCTCTCCGCAAGGAAATCGTTTTTATTATTCGGTGTTGTTGCGATGCCTTAGTGATACCTCAAGTGATTGCCATGTGCAGCTAGCCTAAAGCCAGTAATGCTGGGATGATGGCGCTTATTCGTAAAGTATTCGTTACGATGTGAGGGGCAGGCTGTCATTCTTGATTGTGCGACAGCACAACTGTCACAAAATCGTGACGATGAAATGCCTCTGAAGCCGGAAAACCTCCCTGTGGGAGCGAGCCTGCTCGCGAATGGCGCTCTTTGAGCCTTCGCGAGCAGGCTCGCTCCCACATAGGACATCCATTGTTAGTTATTCCCGAGCCCTGCCCATGCGTATCAAAGTCCACTGCCAAAACCGGATTGGCATCCTTCGCGACATTCTCAACCTGCTGGTGGCCTACGGCATCAACGTCAAGCGCGGCGAGGTCGGGGGTGATCAGGGCAATGCGATTTATCTGTACTGCCCCAATCTGATTAATCTGCAATTTCAGGCCTTGCGTCCGAAGTTTGAAACCATCCCCGGGGTGTTTGGCGTCAAGCGTGTGGGCTTGATGCCCAGCGAGCGCCGGCATATGGAGCTTAACGCCTTGCTCGGGGCGCTGGAATTTCCGGTGCTGTCTATCGATATGGGCGGTTGCATTGTTGCGGCCAACCGCGCGGCGGCACAGTTGCTCGGGGTGCGGGTGGATGAAGTGCCGGGGATTTCCCTGTCACGCTACGCCGAAGACTTCGACCTGCCCGAACTGGTGCGGGCCAACAAGTCGCGGATCAATGGCTTGCGGGTCAAGATCAAGGGCCTGGTGTACCTGGCCGATATCGCCCCGCTGCAACTGGAACACGACGAAAGCGAGGCGATGGCCGGGGCCGTGCTGACCCTGCATCGCGCCGACCGTGTGGGCGAGCAAATCTACAATGTGCGCAAGCAGGAGCTGCGCGGCTTCGACAGTATTTTCCAAAGCTCGAAAGTCATGGCCGCGGTGGTGCGCGAAGCGCGGCGAATGGCACCGCTGGATGCACCGCTATTAATAGAAGGTGAAACCGGCACCGGCAAGGAACTGCTGGCCCGGGCCTGCCATCTGGCCAGCCCTCGTGGCCAGTCGCCATTGATGGCGCTGAACTGCGCCGGCTTACCTGAGTCGATGGCTGAAACCGAACTGTTCGGCTACGGCCCCGGTGCCTTTGAAGGGGCGCGGGCGGAAGGCAAGCTCGGCCTGCTGGAGCTGACAGCAGGAGGTACGTTGTTTCTCGATGGCGTGGGTGAAATGAGCCCGCGCTTGCAGGTCAAATTGCTGCGCTTCTTGCAGGATGGTTGCTTTCGTCGGGTTGGCAGTGATGAAGAGGTGTATCTGGATGTGCGGGTGATGTGCGCCACCCAGGTCGACCTGTCCGAGCTGTGCGCTCGGGGTGAGTTTCGCCAGGATCTGTATCACCGGCTCAACGTGCTATCGCTGCATATTCCGCCGCTGCGCGATTGCCTGGACGGGCTGGAACCGCTGGTGGAGCATTTCCTCGATCAGGCCAGTCGCCAGATCGGTTGCTCGCTGCCGCGCCTGGCGCCAGCGGCAATGGATCGTTTGAGCCACTACCACTGGCCGGGCAACGTGCGCCAGTTGGAGAACGTGCTGTTTCAGGCGGTGTCGCTGTGTGATGGCGGGGTGGTCAAGGCTGAGCATATCCGCCTGCCGGATTACGGCGTGCGTCAGCCCCTGGGCGAGTTCTCGCTGGAAGGCGGGCTGGAGCAGATTGTCGGGCGGTTCGAAAAGGCAGTATTGGAACAGCTGTATTCCGAGCACCCGAGTAGCCGATTGCTGGGCAAGCGATTGGGGGTGTCCCATACCACCATCGCCAACAAACTGCGCGAGCACGACATTATTAAGCCGGGCAAGGACTAACGGCTAACGCCAAAAGCCCCTCACATAAAGCATGAAAGGAAGCTACTTCATTAGGGACCAATAAATACATTGGTGTGGACACTGCAAATATCTGAGCAGTGACAGCGAACAGTGAGTAGAAATGCGGTTAGACGGCCCCCTTGTCGTGAATCGCATGAGACATAACGCAGGCGTTTTTACGGGTGCTTACACAACTGCGCAAGCCATTTTATGCATAAGTGCATAAAATGGCTTGGCATCAAAGCTGTATCTATGCACAGTATTATGAGTGTTTGTCCCGCTGTCTCTGATACCCAAACGCCCTTGTAGGACTGATGGCTTCGGGGAAGTTTATAGCGCTAGGTATGGGTAATTTCTACCCGAGTTATTGATAAAGCTCAGAATGAAAAGGATATCGTTGTGACTGAGAAAAATATTGTTGTGACAAGTGGTCGCCCTATGAATCCAGGCGGTGGCGGTGGCGGTGGCGGTGGCGGTGGTGGTGGAATGGGAATGGGGTCTTGGCTAAGTGGTTACACTTATGCACATATTTCAGGTCCAGATCCAGCACAGCGCCAAGCTTTCACGTCGGTACATCGTTATGAATCTAACGCCAGAAAACGCATTGTGGCTGCATATGAGAAAAGCCTTCAGGCTTTACCGAAAACCGTAACTGACGAAGTAGCTCGTTTGGAATCGGAGTTGTTGGCTCCGACTAAAAACCCAGTTGATAGCTTTGCGCGAATTAAGTCTATCCTACAGAACCTCTATAATCAGGCAATCGCTCGGCGTGATGTTGAAAAGAAATTATCGCTGGCTTACAACGGTGCAGAACCTACTACTCGTGACGTACCCTACCATCCTGCGTATAGCACCAGTTACGCTCGCGGTGAAGGTGGTTACGGAGCCATGGTCCAGTTGTGGATAAAGTCTCATGAAGCTCACTATCAAGCCTTGATAATGGATCAAATGGCGAAGTTTCTTTCCGAACAAATAGCCCTGGTAGCTGCTGCGCAAACGGAAGCTATCAAGAAAGCGAACACATTCACGCTTCCAGTATTAACTGATAAAGCTGAAATGGGAGTGGCGGCGGGCTCAATTGCAATAACTGAATCGCCCCGGGTTTCCTAGACACTCTCCAGGCTCGCTGCGTAACGCTTTTCAAACTCTACCGGTGACAGCTGAT
>NZ_WIWL01000217.1:0-24335 GCF_009600105.1 Pseudomonas sp. FSL R10-0056 | reverse complement strand
GGGGGCGGCATGGGTGATACGGCGCATCCTCAGCGGGCAGGCGCGCCCTGACCGCGACCCCCATGCCGACCTGGTGCTGCGCCCGCAACTGGCCTGGAAGACCGGTACCAGTTATGGCTTTCGCGATGCGCTGGCGGTCGGTGTTGGGCCGCGTTACCTGATCGGTGTGTGGATCGGTCGCCCGGATGGAACCCCCGTGCCGGGGCAGTTCGGCCTGGCGTCGGCGGCTCCCTTGATGCTGCAAGTCCACGACGTATTGAGCAACCGCGACAACCAGCGTGGCATTGTCGCGCCAGTACAGGCGGTGCCGGACAGTGTTGGGGTGGCAGCGATTTGCTGGCCATTGGGGCAGCCCATGAACAAGAGCGATGCCAATTGTCGTCGCCAGCGGTTTGCCTGGACCCTGGATCACACCACGCCGCCGACCTTGCTGGCGGCGGATCAACCTCTGGGTGTGGGCCTGCGCGAAATCATCCGGGTCAATCCGCAAGGCTTGCGTGTTGGCCCGCAATGCGCCGACGGGCAACAACACGAGGTGGCATTGTGGCCAGCCCCCCTTGAGCCCTGGCTACCCCGGGTAGAGCGACGTGAAGCGCGGCTGCCTGCGGCTTCCACACAATGCCCGCCACCGGCCTTGAGTGCGCTGACCCCGCTGTCGATTGTCGGTGTACGTGACGGCGACCGACTGCGCCGTCCTGCTGCCAGCCAGGCGATGTTGCGCCTGGCGCTATCGGCCTTGGGCGGTGAAGGTCGGCGCTGGTGGTTTATCAATGGCGCGCCGCTGGGCGACAGTGCACAACCAGAGGTATTCAACACCAGCCTGGAACTACCAGGGCGTTATGAGCTGAGCGTGCTCGATGAAAGCGGGCAGACTGCCCGTGTCGAGTTCAGTGTGGTGGAGTAACAGCCCCTCTTTGTGCCTGTTTTACGCACTGAATATCAACTTGAAACCCGTCAATTATGCTTATACCTAAAGTAGAGTCGCTGGTGGCAGTGTTTTTTCGGGGAAGTAATGGCGTTGATATATATGGTTTTTTTACTGGCATTTAAAACCAAAGTATTAATCATCAAGAAGGGGGCAAGGTGTTTTATATAAGGGGTTAATACCAAGTTGTGAATTGTTTGATAAGGCCCGCGGCGTTGTTATGTACCCAACGGACGAACGTATCCCCGACACAGAGCAGGGAACTTCGAACTCAGGCATAACAGGTGCAAGGGACTTAATCATGAATACTCAACTTTTTCTGAAAACCAGCACAGCGCTCCTCTTGGTCATGACTGTCAGCCTGGCTGGCTGCAGCGGCGGCGGTGGCGGCCACAAGAGCTATGTAGCCAGCAGTGATACCGGTACTGACGCAGGTACTGGCGGTGGCACTGACGGCGGGACTGACGGAGGTACAGGCGGTGGCACAGACGGCGGCACTGGCGGCGGTACCGGTGGTGGTACAGACGGCGGCACTGGCGGTGGAACTGGTGGTGGTACAGACGGCGGTACTGGCGGTGGAACTGGTGGTGGTACAGGCGGCGGTACTGGTGGTGGTACAGGCGGTGGTACAGGCGGTGGAACTGGCGGTGGAACTGGCGGAGGCACAGGCGGCACCGGCGGTACAGGCGGTACAGGCACAACTCCTCTGGTTACAGGTCAGGTCGCAGGTCAGGTCGGCAGCGCCCTTGGCGGCGTGGGCACCACGGTCAGCGGGGTTGGTGGCACCCTGAGCACCGTGCCTGTGGTCGGTACCGTGGCTGGCGGCCTGGTGACCAATACCGGCAATGCCGTGACCTCCGTAACAGATGGCATTACTGGTGGCCTGGGCTCGCTGGGTACCGACAAGAACTCCCTCGGCCTGACTGTCGGTGGTGTTACCAACGCGGTTGGTGATGTAGGCAAAGGCGTTTCGTCAGTGGGTACCGGTCTGAGCACCGTGCTGGACAACACCCCGATCAGCCAGATTCCGCTGGTGGGTGGCGTGGTTGGCAAGGTGACTGATACCACGGGCGGGCTGGTCAACAAAGTGGGCACCACGGTGACCATGATCGGCAATACCCTGACCACCGATGTGAGCAGTGGCAAGCTGGGCGCCTTGACCGGCGGCGTAAATGACAAGGTGCTGGTGCCGGTGATTTCCCTGGTCGAGAACGTCACGGGCAAAGTGGGTACCACCACAGGGCTGGGGGCACCGGTAGACGGTCTGCTGAACAAAGTAGGCGGCACCGTGAGCGGCCTCGGCGACAAGGTGACAGCTACCGGCGGCGACAACCCGGTGACTTCTCTGGTGGGTGGTGTGCTGACCGGTGTAGGCGGTGCGGTTGACAAGGCTGGCGGCTACGTGAATCCGGCAGCGGGCTCCACAGGCAGCGGTACTGGTACTGGTACCGGGACAGGGCTGGGTGGTCTGCTGGGCGGGCTGGGTGTGGGCGCAAGCGCCGGGGCCGGTGTAGGTGCCGGTGCCGGGGTTAGTACAGGTGGTGTGAGCGCAGGTGCGGGGGCCGGTGCAGGCGCTGGTGTAGGCGCCGGGGTTGGCGGTCTGCTGGGCGGTCTGGGTGTGGGGGCAAGCACTGGCGGCAGTGTCGGAGCTGGTGCTGACACTACAGGTGCAAGTGCAAGTGCAGGTGCAGGTGCAGTCGGTGGTGTTGGCGGTGTCGTCGGTGGGGTAGTTGGTGGTCTTGGCGGCTTGCTGGGTGTCAAAGTGGACTCAGTCAACAACACTGCCGATACAACAGCAGGAGCCGCGGGCGCTGGTACAGGCGGTCTGGGCGGGGTACTTGGGGGCGTGGTTGGCGGGCTGGGCAACCTGGGCAAGAAATAACTGAAGAATATTGCACCTGGCCGGTTCGACGGCCTTACCTACAGCGCCTACGCTTGGTTGGGACGAGAGATTCAGATGAGTCTCTCGTCTTTTTTCATGTGCAGATTGTAGGACTGATGCTCGGGCCGCTTTGCAAAGCATTCTAAAAATAAAGCCCTTCGTTATGTCGCCGTAGTTGAACATGGAGTGTCCTATGCGTAATTGCGTTCCCTTTTTGTTGTTGGCTCTGGCCCCGTACGCGGGTGCCGAGACCCTTCCGCGTTTTCTCAACAGCAATGACAGCATGCAAACCCTGCCCACGCCCAACCTGCCGGTGGATGCCTATCGCCCTGCGGCGCCTGCGCTGGAGCTACCCAAGCCGGCGGCTGCACAACCCCGGCCACTGGAAATGGGTACCCGCCTGACCATTCGCAAGTTGCAGATCGAAGGTGGCACGATCTATCCGTTGCCAGAGCTGGGGGCGGTGTACAAACCGCTGCTGGGCCATGAAATCACCCTGGCCGAACTGATCGAGGCCACACGCAAGATCACCAAGCGTTACCAGGACGATGGCTATTTATTGTCCTATGCGTTTTTGCCTCAGCAGAACTTCGACCAGGGCCTGGTGCGTGTGGTGCTGGTTGAAGGCTATATCAGCGAGTACAAGGTTGACGGCGATATCGGGCGGGTCAAAGGGTTTGTGGATGAGCTGGTCGATAAGCTCAAGGGCGAACGCCCGCTGACCCGCAAGACGTTCAACCGCTACAGCACGCTGTTGAGCCGCATCCCCGGCGTCACCCTGGAGGCGCAAGTGCCACCACCCGGCACCACCGATGGTGCATCGACGCTGAGTATCAGTGCCAGCCGCAAGCCCTTCACCACCAGCATGAGCCTGGTCGAAGGCAATCGCAGCAGCACCCAGGCGCTGCTGGCGGCCAGCAGCAATTCGCAAACGGCCATGGCCGAACAATTGACCCTGAGCGGGTTGTTTCCCCCGGGCAATGACAAGGAGCACTACTACCGCCTTGATTACAGCCAGTACCTCAACGCGGAAGGCACGCAGTTGAACCTGTTTGGTTCCAGTTATCGCAGTGATCCAAGTACCAGTATCGTCACCAGCGACGGTTTTGAACTCAAGCCCCATCGCGAGAATGACCGCTTTTCGATCGGTATCAGCCATCCATTGATCGCTGCTCCGGATCAATGGCTCAGCGCCGCCGCGCGTTTCTACGGGGTCAATGACAAGACTGACTACGAGATCGTCGGCTACGGGCAAACCATCAGTGACAAGACCAACGTGCGGGCACTGGCGTTTGAGGGCGACTGGCGCAAGTCCGATGCCAAACAACTGCGCATCGTCAGTGCCGGCTTGTACCAGGGCATAGATGGCATGGGTGCCAAGAGCGAGACCAACCTGACCGGCACGCAGTACGATCTGGACTTCTTCCGTTTGCGTCTGTCGGGCGTGCAGAGTAACGGCTACTTCGACAATTGGCAGGGGGTGATATCGGGCGCTCTTTACTGGAGTGACGACACCCTGCCTGACAGCGAAAGGGCGGTATTTGGCGGGCAGAACTTCGGTCGCGGCTACCCGGACGATCAGGCATCCGGCGACAAGGGCTGGGGGGCGGCATACGAACTTAACTACAGCTTCAATCGCGAGGGTGAATGGGTCAAGTTGCTGCAACCCTATGCCGTCGTGGACAGGGCCAAAGTCTGGTACAACGAGTTGCCGTTAAAAGGTTCGGATATGTCTTCGGCAGCACTGGGCTTGCGTTTTGGTGACAAGCGCTATTACAACGTTGCCCTGGAAGTTGCCAAGCCCATGTCGGATATAGCGCTGGACAGTTTTAATCGCCGGCTGCGATATACATTGAGTTTTAGTTATCAGTTGTAGTGTGTGACCGTAAAAGCCCGCCTCCCCAAGTCAGGGGGGCGGGCTTTTATAGTATGGGGGTCAAGTTCTTGCCAGGTGTAAGTGTGTGGGCTGTGGAAAGAGGTTTTCGAGGGTGTCGAGCAGGCGCACGTGGTAAATGGGTTTGCGAAACAGGTCCAGCACCTGCAGGCGCAGAAGGTCGCTTACATCGTCCATATCGGCGTGCCCGGAAATGACAATCACCGGCAAATGCTGGCGCGATGTGTGCTCGCGCAGGCGCTTGATCAGCGCAATACCGCTCTCTTCCGGCATGCGCAGGTCGGTGATGACCAGCGCAATATCCGGATGTTGGGTCAACTGCGAAAGGGCGAGTTTGACTGAAGTTGCCGTATAGCAACAAAAGCCCTCGCCCTCCAGCAGCTCAGCCAACTCCAGCAGTGCGTCCTCTTCGTCATCCACCAGGAGAAGCTGTTGGCGTGATGGGGAGAGAGGCATGTTGAGTACTCATTTTGGTTAATGAACTAAGCTGCGGCTCCCAAACCTTCTTTAACTTTGTCAAATACGTCGGTTACAGCTGTCTGTACACTTGGCGAAAGCCCCGCAATCACCACCGCCACCATCGCTGCAATAATTGCATATTCAATACCCGAAGCGCCTTCGGTCCGTTTTGCAAACAACTTGGCTTGGCGCGCTACAAATACCTGGGCAGGTACATACACTTTCAGAACAGTATTTAATATCATCTGACTTCTCCTTAGTGCGCCGGGGCGGGCACTGCGTAACTTGGGTGCAGGGTGATTCCCACCTGCAGTCACAGCATTGGCAATAAATGACTTTCCCACAACTGTATCATTGGACTAATCACAAAGTATTAATCCAAATGACTATTTAAAAAATGCGTATCAAATCAAACTATTCACAATTGATTAGAGATTTTTTAGTTCGCTAATGGCATTTTGCTTTACCTGAGCTATTTTTAAATAGCGATTGGTTTCAAACGCATTAAAGGTTCGTAGCTGCCTGATTGTGAATGGGTTTTTTAGTCTGCAGTGCGCAGTGATAAAGGGAGTTTGTGCATGAACAATCGACGCAGTCTGATATTGGCCGCCATTTTGTTTGTCGGGGCAATTGCCGCCGGTTACTGGGGGCTGGTATTGAGTCGACAGCAGCCGGTCGCCGAAGTTCCGGTGGCTCAGTCTGTAGAACAAGGTGTAGCGGCCGTTGAAGACAAAACCCGCCAGGCGGTGGTGGTACTGGTTCGCGATGTCCCCCCGAATGTGGCCTTGACGGCCGATGACCTGACCCTGGAAAAACTCCGTACCGCCCCCGCTGGCAGCCTGACTGCCATCGATCAGGCGGTGGGCCGCACCCCGTGGCGCAGCCTGAGTGCAGGCACCTGGCTCAGTGATCAAAGCTTTGACGTGGGCGGGCCGCTGGCTCGCATGATTCGCCCGGATGAGCGCGCACTGGGGGTCATGATTGACGAGGTGTCCGCTGCGGGTGGGCAGCTCAGCCCTGGTGATTACGTCGATATCCTGTTGTTTTTGCGTCAGGACAGTGGCAACCCTCAGCAGTCTGCCCAGGTGGTATTGCCGGCCGTGCGGGTGCTGAGCGTGGGGGGGGAGCTAGGCTTGACCAGCGATGGCAAGTTGGCCAGCCAGCCGAAAAATGCCGAGGAAGCGCTCAAGCAAGAACAAAGCCGCATCAATGCGCGATCCGCAGTCCTGGCGGTTCCCGAGCAGCTTCTCAATCAACTGATGCTGGCGACCCAGGCAGGCACCCTGCGCCTGGCCGTGCGCAGTGCCGACGAGCAACGTTTGAGCAAATATTGGGCGGGCGAGCAGGAATCTGCGACTAATCTTGATAATGCCAAGCGCAGTCTTTATCAATTTAACCAGTTAGCCATGGCCAGTCCGGCAAGAGTGCCAGTCAGCAGCAATCCCGCTGTCGCCCCTCGGGTACGCGGTATTGAAGTGATCCGCGGCAATCAAACGGCTCAGCAGTAGGCCCAATAAAAATCCTTATCTGAAAGGAAAACCAACATGAGCCACCGTTGCCCTCCACTTTATAAACGCGCTTTCTGGACGCTGCTGCTGAGCAGCTTGCCCCTGGAGATGGCCTTGGCCGCAGGCGAAAACTGCGCGGCATTCAACGCATTGCCTTCGGTATTGGAAGTGGCCCAGGGGGCCCAGAAGGCCATGGGCTTTCCGGTGAATATCTCGCGCATTGCCGTGGGCGACCCCACCATTGCCGATATTCGCTCCAATGGGCCAAACGCTTTTTTGCTCACTGGTATTGCCTCGGGCACCACCAGCCTGATGGTCTGGAGTGCCTGCTCGAAAGAGCCGCACCAAACCATGCTTTTCGTCAAGGGCAAGGCCGCCTCGGGGCTGACCGGTACGACGTTGCCGCCCTCCGAAGACCCGACCTTGCCGGTGCAGGTGCAAACCGATATCCGCTTTGTCGAAGTCAGTCGCACCAAACTGCAGGAAGCCAGTACCTCGATCTTCGGTATGGGCAGCAACTTCCTGTTCGGCTCGCCGGGCTCATTCCTCAGCACCGCTGAAGGGATCATCACCGGTGGTCCGGTGGCCAACGCCAAGTATTTCAACATCGGCTTTGGCGGCGGCAAGGTCAGGGCCATGATCAATGCCCTGGAAGGCAGCGGCTTTGCCTACACCCTGGCGCGTCCCAGCCTCGTGGCCATGAGCGGGCAGAGTGCAACCTTTCTGGCCGGTGGTGAAGTGCCAATCCCGGTGCCCAGCAGCGGCAGCGATAACGTGTCGATCGAGTACAAGGAGTTCGGTATCCGCCTCACGCTGACCCCGACCGTGGTGGGGCGTGATCGCATCATGCTCAAGGTGGCCCCCGAAGTCAGTGAGCTGGACTACACCAACGCGGTGAATATCGCCGGCACCCTGGTACCGGGCCTGACGGTTCGACGCACCGATACCAGCATCTCACTGGCCGACGGCGAAAGTTTTGTGATCAGTGGCTTGATCAGTTCGCGCAACAGCTCCCAGGTCAACAAATTCCCGGGGCTGGGCGACATTCCGATTCTTGGCGCTTTTTTCCGCGACTCCAATATCAGTCGTGAAGAGAAAGAACTGCTGATGATCGTCACCCCGCATCTGGTCCAGCCACTGGCTGCCAATGCGGCACTGCCGACGATGCCCGGGGAGCAATTGCGCAATTACGACCCTAACTGGTATCGCCTGTATTTCCTGGAGAACGGCAAATTCAATAGCCGTAGCGGGTTATCTCAATGAGCCAAAGCCTAAGCCAGACATTTCTCGCGCTGACGCGCAACAACACCGATCTTGAGTGGCTGCAGGGAGCATTAGCGCCGTTGGGTCAAGTGGTGGGTGCAGGCACAAGTAGCCTGGATGAACTGCTGGCCCTGGTTGATGTGACGTTTGCCGGCCTGATATTTGTGGGCCTGGATCGGGACAAGGTAGTCAACCAGTGCGCGCTGATTGAAGGTGCTCTGGAAGCCAAGCCCATGTTGGCCATCGTTGCCCTGGGCGACGGTATGGATAACCAGCTGGTACTCAATGCCATGCGCGCCGGGGCGAGGGACTTTGTGGCCTACGGTTCGCGCTCCAGTGAAGTGGCGGGGCTGGTACGGCGCCTGAGCAAGCGCCTGCCACCTGTAGCACCGAATGCCCAGTTGGGTGGTCTGAGCGTGTTGTTCAGTGCGCAATGCAATGCCGATGGTGCATTGCTGGCCAGCCACTTGGGGCTGGTGGTGCAAAAGCACGATCAAAAAACCCTGTTTCTGGACCTGGGCGTGCCCCGTGGTGATGGCCTGGCCGTGCTGGGCCTGGAAAGCTCGTTCTTTTTCGGTGATGCC
This sequence comes from Pseudomonas sp. FSL R10-0056, assembly GCF_009600105.1. NCBI lineage: Bacteria > Pseudomonadati > Pseudomonadota > Gammaproteobacteria > Pseudomonadales > Pseudomonadaceae > Pseudomonas > Pseudomonas sp. FSL R10-0056. Next base: position 15,820 of record NZ_WIWL01000217.1, on the reverse strand, counting down.
CTGCGTCATTTGCGGCGCCTGGACAGCACCTTGATTGACAGTGCCTTTACCAAGACTGCCAGTGGCTTGCGGGTGTTGGCCCACAGTGACAGTGACGAACCGCTGGAGCAAACCAGTGCCGCCGAACTGTATATGTTGCTCAGTGCCTTGCGTCAGCACTTCCAGCATATTGTGGTCAACCTCACCGGTCAGCCTGACAGTGAAGCGCTGCGTACCTTTGCCACCCATTGCGACAGCCTGCTGTGGTACACCGACCAAAGCGTGCTCGATTGCCGCCGCAATCTCGACGTACTCAGCCGCTGGCGGGCCAAGGGCATGAAGTTCGAGCATACGGGCTTGTTGATCGACCGCTATATGAGTGGCGTTGCTCCCAATGCCGATGCCCTGGGTAAAAGCTTTGGCCTGCCGGTGCTGACAACACTCCCACCCAGCCCGGAGCTGCGCATCAATACCAAGAATCAGGCCACCACCCTGTTTGACCTGGCCCCGCGCGAAGCCCTGAGCCAGGCTTTGAAAAAACTCGGTGAACGGTTGGTCTTGCGTTCACAGGTGCCTGAGCAAGCGACTTCCAAATCGGGTACCTGGCTGAACCTGAACCGCCTGTGGGGGGCCAAATGAGCAATGAACAGCTGTTTGGCTCAGGCCTGTACAAGGATGGTCGTGCGGACCATGACGGCCTGAAACTGGTGCTGCACCGCTATATCATCGATGCCATTGAAGAGACCGGAAAAAACCTGCTGGAAGGTTCCCGGGTGTCTTTGGCCCAGTTTGTTACCGAGCGGGTAGCCGAGTATGTGTCGCGCCTGCATCTGGCTATTTCCCGTTATGAGATGGAGCGTCTGGCCGAGGAGATCGTCGACGAACTGACCGGATTCGGCCCCCTCGAAGTGCTGCTGCGCGACCCGGCCGTGACTGAAATTCTGGTCAACGGCCCCCATCGGGTGTTTGTCGAACGCGAGGGTCGACTTAGCCAGAGCGATCTGCGCTTTATCGATGACCATCATGTGGAACGGGTGATGCAGCGTATTCTGGCGCCCCTGGGGCGGCGTCTGGATGAGTCCTCGCCGATGGTCGATGCGCGCCTGCCCGATGGCAGCCGGGTCAACGCCATCATTCCGCCCATTGCCCTGGATGGCCCGTGCCTGTCGATCCGGAAATTTCGCAAGGACATGCTGCAAAGCAGCGACCTGGTGGCCATGCAGACCATCGACCAGGCAATCTTTGAATTCTTCCAGGAGGCGGTGGGCAAGCGCTGCAACATCCTGATCAGCGGCGGTACCGGTACCGGTAAAACCACGCTGCTCAACATCCTCAGCCAGTTGATCAACCCCCATGAGCGCCTGGTCACCATCGAGGACGTGGCTGAATTGCAGTTGGGCCACCCTCATGTGGTGCGCCTTGAAACCCGCCCGCCCAATGCCGAAGGGCATGGTGAGGTGAAATCCAGCGACCTGATCCGCAACGCCCTGCGGATGCGTCCGGACCGCATCATTCTCGGCGAGATCCGCGGTGTGGAAGTGCTCGATGTATTGACCGCGATGAACACCGGTCACGATGGTTCCATGAGCACCGTCCACGCCAACACCGCACAGGATGCCCTGCTGCGACTGGAAACCCTGGTGGGTTTGACCGGGCGTACGGTGGCGGAGAAAACCTTGCGCCAGATGATCTGCGCCGCACTGGACGTGATTATCCAGCTGACGCGCATGCCCGATGGCCGCCGTTGCGTCAGTGAAGTGCTGGAGGTGGTGGGGGTGCGTGACGATGTGTATGTGACCAACACCCTGTTCCGTCTCGACAAGCGCACCGGCTTTGGTTTTATGCGCGAGGCCTTGAACCCGGCAAGCGACAAGTTGCGTCGTGACCCCGTCCTGAACGCCCACGGCTGAGGCACTGCATATGAACCCGGCCTTACTGCTTTTTACCATCAGTTTCCTGATGTTCGCGCTATCGCTGAATCTGGTGTATCGCGCCCTGACCGACCCGACCACGGGCCGTGTGCTGGAGCGTCTGGGTGAAGGCCAGCCGCAGTTGCTGGAGAAAGCCCAGGGCGTGGCCTGGCTGGACCGGGCTTTTTTGCAGGCAGGCCTGGGGCGCCCTTCAGAGCGTCTGGGTTTGTGGCTGTCGCTATGGGCCGCTGCGGTGATTGTGGCGGGCCTGATCGGTGGCTGGGTGTTCTTGCTCGCGTTGCTGGTGTTGCCGCCGGTGCTGCTCAAACTCTTTGTCAGCTGGCGTTACCACCGCCGGGTTCGGCGCATGGTTGAGCAACTGCCATTGCTGCTCGATCACTGCGTGCGCAGCCTCAAGGCCGGACGCACCTTGGCCGATGCGGTGTTGACCGCGATCGAGGCATCCAGCGACCCGCTCAAAAGCAGTATCAGCCGGGTATCGCGCAACGTGCAGATGGGGGTGAGCCTGCCCGAGGCAGTGAACGACTTTGCCGAGCTTTATGAACGTGATGAATTTCGCATGTTTGCCCTGGGGCTTAAGGTCAACCATCGCTACGGTGGTAATGCCAGTGAGTTGCTGGAGAACCTGATCGTGCTGATTCGCGAGCGTGAGCAGGGGGCGCGCAAGTTGCGCGCCATGACCGGTGAAACCCGGATGACGGCGCTGGTATTGGGCTCGTTGCCGGTGTTTGTGGTGGGTTTCTTTATGGTGACCAACCCCAGCTACATGCTCAAGATGTGGCAGGACGGCGGAGGGCAGCAGATGCTCCTTACCGCAATGGCCATGCAGATAATCGGCAGTGTGGCGCTGTGGCGCATGGTACGGAGCGTATGACATGGCCTTTTTGATTTGTGTGGTGTTGCTGCTGGGCGCCATGGCGCTGTTGATCAATAACGTGGTTCAGGATCGCATGAGCCAGCAACGGGTCATGCAGCGCCTGGATGGTGACAAGACCGGCCCCGGCAAGCTCAGCCTGTGGATGCGGGCGGTGGGCAACAGCAAGTTTGGCCAGCGCTCGGTGTCGATGGACAGCGAAACCCAGACCCTGCTCAACCGCATCGGCTGGCGCACCGCCAGTCAGCGCTCGCTGTTTGCCGCTTTTCAGGTTGGCACCCCGATAGCTTTTGCCGGGCTGGTGTTCTTGGGCTATGAGCTGTTTTTTCCGCGTTCGGGCAATCTGCTGGTGGTGATGCTGTTCTCCCTGGCTTTGGGCTATCTGATCCCCAAGCGATTGTTGGCCTATGCTGCAAAAAGGCGCCAGCAGGAAGTGGCGATCGAAGTTTCAACCTTTATTCCGTTGCTGCGCATTCTGTTTGAGTCGGGCATGGCAGTCGAACAGGCGCTGCGGGTGTTGAGCCAGGAAGCGCGGCACCTGCTGCCGGTACTGACCGGTGAGTTGCGGGTGATTCTGGCCCGGGTCGACTCGGGGCTGGAGTTGAATCAGGAACTGAGCAAAACCGCGAGTCTGCTGGATGTAGACGAGTTCAATGACACCTGCGTGATTCTGCAGCAATTGATTCAGCAGGGTGGTGGCGCGATGAAGTCATTGCAGGCACTCAAGGAGCTGCTGGATGACCGTCGTTTGACCCGCATGGAGGAATATATCTCCAAGATGTCCGCCAAAATGTCGGTAGTGATGATGGTGTTTCTGTTCCCCGCTTTGATGATCGTCTTGGCCGGGCCGAGTTTTGTCGCTATCTCGCGAGCCTTTCTCTCTTGACCAGGGGTATGAACATGAAAGCTGTCATCGTCGTGTGCGGGCTGCTGATGCTGGGCGGCTGTGCCACAGGAGGTCAGAGTAATCCGCCGTGGATGGCCATGGGCGGCAGTTGCACCAAGTTGAGTGGTGACCAGGAGCTGTCACTGAACCTGGCCGATGACATGGCCAAGGAAGGCAAGCTGCACGCCAGCCTGGCCAACCTGCAAAACCTGCCGCAGGGGTCGGCGCAGGTACAACTGCGCAAGGCACGGATTTATCGCCAGTTGGGCCGCGATGAGGCCGGGCCGCTGTATCAAGGGTTGCTGGGGTCGTGCCTGGCAGCCGAAGGGGAGCATGGCCTGGGCCAACTGGCAGCCGGGCACGGCGACAACGCCCTGGCGATCACCCATCTGGAGCGTGCGGCACAAATGGCGCCGACCGATGCCAAGATCCGCAATGACCTGGGTGTGGTTTATCTCAATCAACGGCGGGTTGATGAAGCGCGGTTCGAGTTTTTGACGGCTCTGGAGCTCAAGCAGGATGAATCTCCGGCGGCATTGAACCTGGTGACCTTGCTGATTTATCAGGACCAGTGGAAGCAGGCCGCAGAACTGGTAACCCGCGCGGGCCTGACCTCCGAACAGGTAAGTGATGCCCAGTACCGGGCACAAGCTTTGAAAGCTCAAGCCAGGACCGCCAGCAACCAGGTGGCTGTCGTCAAATAACGCGTTGGAGGTTTGCCATGACTTTATCTATTCGTGTGGGGGTGCTGCTGGCCCTGATGCCGCTGGGTGCGCTGGCTATCGAGCCTGGCCCCACCCCCAGAACCCAGCAGCAAACCGAGAACTGGCTGCAATTGCAAGTGAGCGGCAGCGTCCAGTCGCCCATCCACCAAACGGCTACGCCGGCGGAGCGTGAGCTCAGCCTGCAGCGCTGGCTGGACAGTTATAAACATGAAATCCCCGAGTACTACGGGCAGAAAGAGGGTGGCAAGGCCAGCCAGGAATAAGTTCTTTCCTGCAATAGCGGGCCCCCACAGGCAGTAGGCGGCGCAAGAGCTGTGGGAGCGGGCTTGCCCGCGATGGCAGCGGTGCGGCGTCACTCACCCGCCGCGCCAGTTGTATCGCGGGCAACTCGCACCGCTACAGTGAAGTGATCAGGTAGCTAGTGCGCAGTTTGCCTATGGGCGCCGGCGTTTGGCGACAGGGCCAGGGCCAGTTGGGTGCGGTTGTTCATATGGGTCAGGCGCAGCACTTGCGACACATAGAGCTTGACCGTGTTTTCGGTGATGCCCAGGTCACAGGCGATCTGGTAGTTGGTCTGGCCCTTGCTGACCAGCTTGGCGACGTCCAGCTGGCGTGGTGACAGCTGTTTGAAGATCGTCGGGATCTGTTGCCAGGGGCCTTCACCTGGTTCCTGGCTGTTCAAGGGGTGAGTGGCAGCTTGCGGAGGGCGCCGGGCGGACTCCATGTCCTGATACAGGTCATCGATGGATTCGGCCAGGAACTGCAATTTCTGGTTCAGGTGGCCAAGCTGATCGCTCTTGTGGCGCTCACGCAAAATAGCTTCCTGGCGCTGGATGCCCTCGAGCAGCTCATTGAGGTCGACCGGCTTTTGATAGTAGTCGGCGATGCCGATACGCAGGGCCTTGATCACATCCTGTTTATCGGCGCGACCGGTCAACAGGATGCTTTCAAAGGCGCGGTGTTTGCCGGCCAGTTTTTGCAACTGCTGGGTCAGTTCGATGCCGTTCATGTCGGGCATGTGCAGGTCGCAGAGCACCAGGCCGATTTGCGGGTCGGCCACAAACGCATCAATGGCTTCACGGGTTGTATTGCAAGGCACGCAACGGTAACCGCTGCTTTCCAGAAACTCGCACAGTTCTTCGACAATCAACGACTGATCGTCGACTACGAGCACTTTTATTAGGGGGTTGGGCGTGTTCACGTGGTTCTCCTTCCTGGTAAACCAATCAGGGACATCTTGGTCCACATACTTGCGGTGATTGAATTAAACGTAGACCTACTTTACGACTATGTACAAGGTATTAATCCCTCGTAATGACTAGTGAAGCAGAGCCATTGTCAGGGTAAAACCACCGAACAGGAAGGGTGCAAAGGGAAGCTTTTTTGACACTGTGGCGCCTTTCGCAAGCGAGAGCGTCTTAACTTGTTGATTTATTGACGGCAGTATTTTTGACGCACAAAACCACCAGATGCCACTACAGATGCCAGCACCGATAACGGTGCCAAGAATTGTCGGACGATCGGTTGTCAGCGCCAGGGCGATCAACAGCTTTACGTCGCCGGCACCCAGCTTGTTCAAGGCATAACCGGGCAGTGTCAGCACCAGCGCGATCAGCAGCGCCCAGCCTCCTTCGGTTGCGCTTGCTCCCAGCCAGGTGTGACCGGTCCACAGCAGATACAGCAGCGCCAGCGCTGCGCCACCCAACGTCAGGAAGTTGGAAATATGGCGTTGGAGCAGGTCTTGAATGGAACAGGCCACAAACCAAAGCAACACAACAGCTAACTGGATCACGTAAAGAGCCTCCGTTTTTTACCAATGATTCTATGATGATATTACTGTCGACAGTCAGGGTAGACGCAGTCATGAAAACAAGACTTGGCAAAAAGCAGCAGGGCGCGGCGGCGATTGAGTTCGCGCTGGTGTTTGTGATTTTTTTTGCGGTGCTTTATGGCGTGCTCAGCTACAGCTTGCCCCTGCTGTTGGTGCAGTCATTCAACAATGCGACGGCTGAGGCGGTGCGGCGCAGCATGGCGGTGGATCCGACGGCGGCCAACTATGGCGGGCTGGTGGAGACGTTGGCCAAGAGCGTATTGAACGAGAAACTGGCCTGGGTGCCCACTGCGGTTAAAGGCAGCCTGGTTCCGGCCGCGACCTATAACCCGACAACCAAAGTGCTGACTGCCAGTGTGACCCTGCCTGCTACGGCGTTGACCACCATCATGCCGGTGCTCAAATTGGGAACGATCACAGTGCCTAGCCTGCCAACAAATTTGAAAGCCGAATCGAGTGCTCAACTTGTCCCCTAGCGAAGGGCTGTTCGGGCGCTTGTTGGGACGGACCGACGAGCGCTTGCCTGAATCCACCGATCCGCAATCACGCACCCATGCGGGTATCCAGCTGATGCTTGATCCGCTGGGGCACGTCATTGAAATCCACGGCCTGCAGCGCTACGGCCTGGCGCGGGGCAGCGACGATGGTTCACCGCGCCTGCTCCTGAGCTATCTGGTGCCGGGGAGCACGCTGGCGCTTGAAGGCGTACCGGCAGACTGGGTTGGTCACAGTCTTGATCTCGACTTCCAGTGTGCGGGTCTGCGTGTGGTGCATACCCGGGGCTGGGTGCAACCCCAGGGGGGCAGCTGGCTTTTGCAGTTGCTGGATATCAGCGACCTGCGCCTTGGCAGTGAGCAGGCCCGCAGCCGCGAGCGCTGCACGCAACTGATCCTGGGGCTGGCCGGGCAGTTGCGCCAGTGCAGCGCGTCGCGTCTGTCCGAGGTCATGCACGAAGCGCTGCGCAGCGTCGCCCAGCATGGGCGTGTGCCCTGTATGGCGCTGGCGCTGCGTGAGGGTCCACAGGCTTCCTGGTATATGCACAGCACGTATCACGCCTTTGATGCGCCGCAACTGTGGCTGCCCGAACAAAACCTTGGCAGCCTGCTCGATCCGCTTGGCGGAACCTCACCCCAGCGTGTCGAGCGCGACGGTAACCCGCGATTAAACGATTTGTTTGGCAATGCCGATGGTGTGCTGGTGCCTTACAGCGACCAGCAAGGCTTGTGTGCCTGGTTGATGCTGGGGTTTTACCCGGCGTCCCTGCACGGCCCGCAAATGAGTGAAAGCGACTGGATGCAGGTGTGCGCTGCCCTGGCCGCACCACTGCTGGACCGTTTACGTGAGCAGCAGCACCTGCAGCAAAGCGAGCGCATGGAAGCCCTGCAAGGCCTGCTGGGCACCGGCTGGTGGGAATGGTCGAGCACCAGCGAACTGCTGGAACTGGCTCCACAACTGGCCATCAACCTGGACGCTGTGGCCGAGCCGCAGGCCATGACCCGCCAGGCATGGCTGGCGTTGTTTCACCCGGCTGACCGTGATGAACTTAGCGGTCGCTTCAATGAACTGCTGGAACATGGCAAAGAATTATTACTGTTTGCCCGGGTACATGAGCCACAGGCCACAGAGCCTGCCCGCTGGTACCGGATTCAGGGCCAGGTGCTGGGCAGCGGCACCCGGCGGCGCATCGTAGGTTTTATGCTGGATGTCAGCGATATCAAAAACCAGCAGCAACAAGTCGCCGCCGCCCATGCGCGGCTGGACAACCTGATCGCCAGTTCCCCGGCGGTGATTTATGTACAGCGTTATGTTGAAGGCGCGCTGGTACCGGCATTTTTCAGTGACAGCCTCAAGCCTTTACTGGGCTGGACGCTGGAGGAATGTACCAGTGAAACCTTGATCGAGTGGGTCCATCCCGATGACCTCGAACAGTTTTTTGGCCGTACCCGGCAGTTGCTGCGCGAAGGCAGCGCCCGCAACCGGTATCGACTTCGCGATCGGCGCGGCGATTATCACTGGTTGCTGGATGAGGCCAAGCTGTTACGAAATGATCTGGGTTTGCCGGTAGAAGTGGTCGGCTTGTGGCTGGATATCACCGAGGCTACCGAAGCGGCCGAGCGGGTCAAAAATAGCGAGGAGCGTTACCGGATACTGGTTGAGGACTCACCGGCGATGATCTGCCGTTACCTGCCCGACCTGACCCTGACCTTCGGCAATCAGCCGCTGGCCAGCTACCTGGAATGCACCACTGCGCAACTGCCGGGCATCAACCTGAGCAGTTGGCTATCCACTGAGCAGCGCGAGGCCTTTGTGCAGCGTATTGCCGGCTTGACTCCGCAGGCACCGGTCAGCACGGCGGAAATCAGCCTGCAACTGCCGGGGCGTGAATATGCCTGGTGGGTGTGGTCGGACCGGGGCATTTTCGACGAGCAGGGCAACTTGCTTGAAGTGCAGGCCGTGGGCCGCGACAACACCGAAGTGCGTCGCTCGCAACAGCAACTGACCCACAGCGCGAAAATGGCCACCCTGGGCGAAATGGCCACGGGGCTGGCGCACGAAATCAACCAGCCGCTGAACGTGATGCGCATGGCCGTGGTCAACGTGCTCAAACGCCTGGGTAATGGCGATGCGCAGATCGATTATTTGCAAGACAAACTCACCCGTATTGACGGTCAGATCCAGCGTGCGGCGCGGGTGGTAGACCACTTGCGGGTGTTTGGCCGTCGTTCCGAAATCGAACAGCAAGTGTTCAACCCGGCGCAGGCCATGGAAGGCTCTCTAGCCTTGCTGGGTGAGGGCTTGAGGGGCAAGGGTGTGCAATTGCGCAGTGAGGGCCAGGCTTGCGCTGTGCAGGTGCGCGGCCATGTGGATCAGTTGGAGCAAGTGCTGATCAACCTGATGGTCAATGCCCGTGATGCGCTGATGAGCAAGCGTGAAACCGACCAGGAGTTTGTGCCCTGGATTGCCCTGAGCGTTGAGTCCGATGCGCAGAGTGTGCGCCTGCGGGTGGACGACAATGCGGGTGGGATTGATCCGCGGCTTTTGGAACGGATCTTCGAACCGTTTTTCACCACCAAGCCCATCGGCCTGGGCACCGGCCTGGGGTTGTCCGTGAGTTACGGCATTATCGACAATATGGGCGGGCGGCTGAGTGTCAGCAATACCGAGCATGGGGCGCGGTTTTGTGTGGAGTTGCCCCTGGTAGCAGCCTGAATTCAGCGTTCCACCCTTCATGTGGGAGCGGGCTTGCTCGCGATTGCATCACCTCGGTATATCAGATGTACCGAGGTGCCTGAATCGCGAGCAAGCCCGCCCCCACAAGGTATTGCACTCCATTTAGGTCAAAGCACCAGCTGGGCGCGGCCACCCTGGTTGCAGGAGAGGTTGGCGCCGACATCGGCTACTGCCAACTTCACACCTAGGGCGTTCAATAAGGTATTGATGATTGGGTTGACCAGAGATGCCAGTATTGAGTTCAGGGCAGAAACTATGTCATTGGAAAGTGTGGTTATCAGTCCTGCAACCGCTTGAAGAAGTGAGCCTGTGACTGTTTTGCCTGCGGGGGGGGTGTATGAGGTCGTGACCAAACTTCCATTAGCATCTCCAATGGTTAAGACGTTAGCGTTGGAGCCAGTGGTTTTGTAATAGGTCGTTTGGTTGATGTTTTGCAGTGTTGGTGATGTATACAAAAATGTCTGCGTAGTAGGTGCTATGTTGGTTTGAACTTTCAAGTTGAAGCTTCCGCCTTCTCCTACGCCCGTAGAACATTTAATAAGTCCCAGTAGGACGCATGTTTTAAGATCAATGCTTAAAAGCTTCACTGGGGAAACGTTGAAGCTGTTGGTCGCTAGGTCTATGGGTGGAAATACGCCTGAGCTTGGAGAGGCACCAATTGTGACCTTGGCTAAGGCCGTATTGGCTTTGGCAGTTAAGGTTTTGGAATCTTGGCTTGTGCAGGTGTAATCAGTGACGTAGCTGTTGGCGCTTGCAGCCTCTAAATAGATGTTTATGTCGTTGACTAAGTTTATGGTTTCAACTGAGTTGCAGCTAAGTATGCATGTTATGGCTTCTACAAGTTTGAGGTTTAATACCTTTCCGATAATATCTACAACTGTTGATAGTGCGTTGGTTAGCAGGTTTTTGATCGGTGCCAGCGTTTTGAGTACTGGTAGGTCTATTTGTATTCTTGTTTGTATTTGAGCCGTGCGAACCGAAATTTGATTGGGTCCAGCATAGTCGCCTTTTATCAGTGCCGGATTACCGATGGCTGAAAGTTGAGGTGGTTGGATAACTTTGGTGTAGACGTTTATATCAATCAGGTTGAAAGGATTTATTTTAATATTTGCAGTGATACCGCTCTGTCCATTAGAAAGCTGGACGATTCCCTGCAATAGATCAAACACCGACATATTCATATCCAGGCCTGCATTGGGTGTCCCTGTCTGGACTTTAAGCAGGTCACCGAGCTTCAAGAGTTGTGTAGGGCTGATAAGGGCTCGGATTGTAGTAAGGCCGCTGACTGCAACGTCAGCAGTAGACCCGTTTTTTTTCAAGACATTTATGGCCGCATCGAGAAGCTGAGTGGCATGAAGATCTGTTTTTAGCAAGTCATCGTAGTTAGCAATATTTGCATTCAGCGAAATTAACTGATTCAGATAACTGAGCAAGTTGATCTTTGTATCTACCAATCCCTGCCAAGAAACTAGGTTGGCATTTATGGATCCCCCCAAGAGCCCGCCAACAAGTTGATCCAGTATTCTTGATTGGGTGGTGTCGATAGATGCCAGTGAACTGCGAATGGTTAGCTGCGCCAACGGCCCCCCTCCGACACTCCCCACCGCACTCGCCGTCAAATTGGTATTCAGATTAAACCCGTTTTTGGAAAACATACTCCACAAGCCCCCGGCCACGCTGGTCGGTACAGTGGTGGTGGCGATTACGCGAATGGCATCGGATTTGGTTGCGTCGGCAGTGAATACCCGCAACTGGCTACTGTTGGTGCTCAGGGTGCCGCAAGTGGTGTTTACTTTTTGCACGCTGCCGGGGGTGAAGCTGTTGCGAGTGGCACTCTGGTTGGCGAAACCGGCAGCAGTACTGGCGCCAGCACAGTTACCGCCCCGACTCACCGCCTCCAGCACCGCCATATCCGCCACGCGCTGCAACTTGCGCTGCTCCAGGTACAGGCGCCCGCTGTCGACCACCAGCAGCATAAACAGCAGCACCATGCCCAGCGTCACGGCAGCCATGAGGCCGATTGCGCCATGCTGCTGCCGGGGACCATAAAAACCCATACCGCGTAGTTGGGGAGACATCGAGCACTCCTGATGCTGGAACAGTGCCCAGCGCTAACTCTCCAAAGTTTCAGCGAGTGTAGACAAGAAGTGATCGGTGCGCTGGCCAGTTGCCAGTTTTATAAGCGCGATGTGAACGGTTAATCAAAAGACAACGACAAGTGGTCAGAAAAACAGTGTAAAAACCAACTTGCTCACGAAAGTATTAATACCAACTTACTTATATACATCGTGAGCAAGTTAATGCTGCGTAACTTACTTGGGCGGATACGTACTCAGGATCTTGGTGACTGCTTGCTGGATTGCAGCGCTGCGTTCAGCCGGGGTCGGGCTGCTGTCGACGACTTTCTCTGCACTGCCTCGCCACACCAGCTTGCCGTCTTTGGCATCGATCAGGTCGATCTGCAGCGTACCAACCTGGTAGACCACGTTGCGGGTTTCGTTATACATCGGTGCGCCCCAGTAACCTTCCCACGGGCCGCCCCAGTAACCCCCCCACGGCCCGCCCCAAGGGCCACCGTAGCCGTAGTTGGTCACCACTTGCTCCTGGCGGTTGGCCACGATCAGCCAGGTTTGCACCAGCAAGTCCGGCTTGCTGCCTGCCGCTACCGGGCGCAGGCCGCGCTGGTCCAGCTGGCTGCTGACGGCCTGGACAATGCGCTGCTCGGTCAGGTCGCTTCTAAGCATCGGGTTGTTGGGTTGGTATTGCACGGCAGGGTCTTTCCAGGCCCAGGTACGGAACTGGGCGAAATCGACAGCAGGGTTGTAATCATGGCTGACCTGCATGGTTTCGCAGGCACTGAGCAGCAGGGCCAGGCCCAGTAATGCAATGCGACGAAGCATGATGATTTCTCCACTTCACTATTGAGACTCAATGGGGAGGGTAAGCCTGTACTGCCTTGTTCAGTGATTCGCGCAGGGCGTCACTGCGTTCGCTCAGGCTGCCTTTACTGCTGGTTTCTGCACTGGAACTCCACACCGGCTGGCCGGTTTTACCGTCATACAGGTTGAGTCGAACCACCATGACCTCAACCTCATAAGTACGTATGACGGGGACAGAGTTGTACATGCCGTATTGGCTGCCGTAGCGGCCGTAACCGCTGCCGTAGCCGGCCCCGTAACCATAGTCGTCCTGTACCTGGCGCAAGCGTTTTTCGGTGTGCAAATCAGCACTGACCCAAAGATCCGCCGGACGGTTGGGTTGTGCCGGGCGCAAGCCGCGCTGGTCCAGGGCATTGTTAACCGCTTCGGCGATTTGCGCCGAGTCGGCCCATGCCGTGCCAACCGGCAGCCGACCATTGAGCCAGGCCCAGCTCTGGTAGCGCCCGTAATCCCGTGGCGGGGCCGGGTAGGCACTCAAGTCCAGGGTATTGGCTACCTGTGCCGGAGCCGGAGGCATGGGCATTGAGGTGGCGGTGTACGGGTTGGGGCTTTGGCAAGCGCCCAGCCCCAGGCTCAAAACGATCAAGGCAACGCGGCGATACATCATGCTCTCCCCCGCAGGGCGATTTAAACCGGGCGACACACCCAATGAAGATAACGTCCCAGCCCGGCAAACGCAGGGTGGCGACGGTGGGCCAGCTCCATTTCAACCAGGGCTTCAAGCTCGGCGCGGGCCTGGAACTCCACTGGCATGTAATCGTGAAACACCCGCACGCCGCTTTGGGTTTCGACCTGCCACAGCCCTTCGAGTGCTATGGCCAGCTCCCGTGGGTCGAGTGGCTGCTGCGGGGTGAGGCTCTGTTTTTCGCCGGCCATGTCGTTCTTGCGCATCTTGCGAAAGTGCCCCTTGAGCAAGTTGCGATAGATCAGCGCGTCGCGGTTGTAAAACGCCAGCGACAACCAGCCATCTTTGGCGGTCAATTGATGCAGCACCGGCAGGATCGCGTGGGGCTCGGCCAGCCACTCCAGCACGGCGTGGCACAACACCAGATCGTACGGTTGAGTCAGTTGGCCCAGCAGCTCCTGCCACGGCGCCTGAATAAAGGTGCCAGTCTGGCCAGCTTCGGCAAAACGCTGGCGGGCGCCTTCCAGCATCGGCGCGGCCGGTTCGGCCAGGGTCACATCGTGACCTTGCTGGGCCAGCCACAAGGACATATGGCCCAGCCCGGCGCCGATATCCAGCACCCGCAACGGGCGTTTGGGCAGGGCTTCCTGCAGGTCGGCCTGGAGCACGGCCAGACGAATCGCACCCTTGGCGCCACCGTAGATTTTCTCGGCGAAGCGGGTGGCCAGTTGATCGAAGTGACGGTCACTCATTTGTTGAAACGCCTTTCATTGTCGGCCAGTTTATTGCGTACCACTTCATTCATGTCCAGGCCCAGTTCGGCACAAAGCAATACCAGGTACAGCACGATATCGCCCACTTCCTGGCCGGCGTGGGTGAGCTTGTCGGCAGGGAGCTGGCGTGACTGGTCTTCGCTCAGCCACTGAAAGATCTCCACCAGCTCGGCCATTTCGACACTGGCGGCCATGGCCAGGTTTTTCGGGCTGTGGAACTGCTTCCAGTCGTTGTTATCGCGGATGCGATGCATGCGTCGGGTTATTTCGTCGAGGTTCATTGCGGGCGTGCTCTCCAGAAGGCGCAAAGCTTGCGACCGAACGGGGATTGGTGCAAGTGAAAGGCACGGGCAGCCCGGCGGGATTTTCGGCTCGCATGCCATCCTCTGTGGGAACGGGCTTGCTCGCGATGCAGGCGCCGCGGTTTAACAGGTAAAACGCGCGGATGCCATCGCGAGCAAGCCCGCTACCACAGGGGGGTGGTCAGCTAACCGGTCGCCAGTTGCCGATCAAGTGCACCAGGCCGTCATGGCCATTGAGCTGGAAGTCGCCACTGGAACCCGCCTCACTGCTGAGCAAAATCACTTCGCCGGGCAAGCGCACCGGTTTTTTGAAGGCAACAAAAACCTCAACATTGGCCGCCGGCAGGTGCGAATTGAGTGCCGCCAGCGTTCGGGCTTTTATCCACAGGCCGTGGGCAATTGCACTGGGCAGGCCAAACAGCTTGGCGCTGGCGGCACTGAGGTGGATGGGGTTGTAGTCGCCCGAGACTTTGGCATAACGCCGGCCAATATCGGCGGGGGCATACCAGCGGGTCAGTTCGCTCAGGGCCACCGGCGCAGGATCGTTGATTTGGGGCAGGTCGCCCGGCAGTTCTACGCCTTTGCACAGCAGGGTGCTTTCGGCCTCCCATATTGGCCCCAGCAGATCGTCAACCTGGGTGACCACCTCGAAGGTCGCGCCCTTGGGGTGTTTTTGCAGGTTGTGTACATATACCCCGATGCGCAGCTGCGTCACGCTGCCCATCGGGCGCAGCAGACGGATCCGATTGGTCAGATGAATCAGCCCCAGCAGCGGGAAGGGGAAGTCCTTGGCAGTCAGCAACTGCATTTGCAGACCGAAGGCCAGGATGTGTGGATAAGTGGGCGGCAGCAATGGGCTTGGCACCAGGTCGCAAACATCGCGAAACGCCGCCAGGGCCTTGGGCTCCACCTCGACCCAGCAGCGCAGACCTTGCTCCGGCAAGGGGCTGGAGGTGATCTTGCGCCGGGCCGCGGCATGGGCGTACAGCGCGGGCAAGTGCGGTGGGCCGCTGAGATCGAGCCATTTCACGGTCATGGCTTATGCTCCCAGAATACTTTGGCCACACACCCGCAGTGCCTGGCCGCTGAGCGCGCCCGAACCCGGCTGGCCGAGCCAGGCCACAGCCTCGGCGACGTCCTGGGGTTGGCCACCCTGGCCCAGCGAACTCATGCGTCGTCCCGCTTCGCGCAGGGCAAAGGGAATATGCGCGGTCATTTGGGTTTCGATAAAACCCGGGGCCACGGCATTGATACTGATGCCACGCTCGCCCAGCGACGCTGCCCAGGCCTGAGCAAGGCCGATCAGCCCGGCCTTGCTGGCGGCGTAGTTGGTCTGGCCGCGATTGCCGGCGATACCGCTGATGGATGCGAGCAGGATTACCCGGCCGTTATCGCGCAGGGTGCCGCTATCAAGCAGGGCCTTGGTCAGCACTTGCGGGGCGTTGAGGTTAACGGCGAGTACCGAGTCCCAGAATTCCGGGGTCATATTGGCCAGGGTTTTATCACGGGTGATACCGGCGTTGTGCACCAGGATATCGATACCATCGGCCAGTTGCCCGGTCAGTTGTTCTGCGGCATCGGCGGCACAGATGTCCAGGGCGATGCTGTGCCCGCCCAAGCGCGCGGCCAGCGCATCGAGATCGCTCTTGGCGGCCGGCACGTCGAGCAGGATCAGTTCGGCGCCATCCCGGGCCAGGGTTTCGGCAATCGCGGCGCCAATGCCA
>NZ_WIWL01000216.1:0-24474 GCF_009600105.1 Pseudomonas sp. FSL R10-0056 | reverse complement strand
GTCGCCGACCCCGACCACCCGCGCTGGCTGGGTGCCTTGCTGGCGCTGGCCTACCCCGATCGGGTCGCCCAACAGCGTAAACCCGGTGGGGCGGAATATCGTCTGGCCAATGGCCGTGCGGCGTTGTTCAGCGAAGTGGATGGCCTGATGAAACAACCCTGGCTGGTCATCGCCGATTTGGGCAGCCGTCAGGGGCAGCGCGAAGAGCGCATTTATCTGGCGGCCGAGTTTGATCCTGCCTTGCTCGAGGGTGTCTTGAGCGAGCAGGTCAGCGTTGTTGATCAACTGGACTGGGATGAGCGCGAGGGCGTGCTGCGTGCCGAGCGCCAGCGCAAGGTCGGCGAGCTGGTCCTCAGTCGCGAGCCATTGACCGGGCTCGACGAAGCGGCCCGTACGCAAGCGCTGATCAATCTGGTGCGACGCAAGGGCCTGGAGCTGTTGCCGTGGACGCCCGAGCTGCGCCAGTGGCAGGCGCGGGTAGCGTTGTTGCGTCAACTGGACCTGCAGATCCAGGGGCACAGTGAATGGCCCGACGTCAGCGATGCCGCCTTGCTGGCCGGGCTTGAAGACTGGTTGGGGCCGTATCTGGGGCGTGTGTCGCGGCTCAGTCACTTTGCCAGCCTCGACCTGTCGAGCATTGTGCATAACATGCTCAAATGGCCGATGCCCCAGCGCCTGGACGAACTGGCGCCCCACCATATCAAGGTGCCTTCAGGGTCTTCGGTGCGGCTGGACTACAGCGAACACCCGCCGATTCTGGCGGTGCGCCTGCAAGAGTTGTTTGGGCTGGCGGACACCCCGCGTATTGCGGGCGGGCGCCAGGTGGTCAAGTTGCACCTGCTTTCTCCGGCAAGGCGTCCGGTGCAAGTAACCCAGGATCTGGCCAACTTCTGGCGAAGTACCTATGCCGAAGTGAAAAAAGATTTGAAGGGGCGCTACCCCAAGCATTACTGGCCCGATGATCCGCTGGTGGCCGAAGCCACGGCGCGGATCAAGCCGCGTAAGGTGTAGCGACCGGGCGTACGCATCGCGAGCAAGCCCGCTCCCACAAAAATTGCGCAGTTCTTGTGGGAGCGGGCTTGCTCGCGATGGCATCAACGCGGTGAGTAGAGCTTCACGACCCGATATAGCTGGTCTTGACCACGGTGTAGAATTCTTGCGCATAGCGGCCCTGCTCGCGCGAGCCATAGGACGAGCCTTTGCGCCCGCCAAACGGCACGTGGTAATCCACCCCCGCCGTGGGCAGGTTGACCATCACCATCCCTGCCTGGGAATGACGCTTGAAGTGATTGGCATATTTGAGCGAGGTCGTGGCAATACCCGCCGACAAGCCAAACTCGGTGTCATTGGCCATCGCCAGGGCGGCTTCGTAGTCTGCAACCTTGATGATATTGGCTACCGGGCCGAACACTTCTTCGCGGCTGATGCGCATGTCGGCCGTGCTGTCGGCAAACAGGGCCGGGGCCAGGAAATAACCCTCGGTATCGCAGGTCACCAGGCTGCCTCCGGCAACCAGGCGGGCGCCTTCGTTGCGGGCGATGTCGATGTAACCCAAATCCTGGTCGAGCTGCGCTCGGGACACCACCGGGCCGATATCAATCCCGGCCTGCAAGGCATGCCCGACCTTGATCGAACGCATGCGCTCGGCCATCGCCTCGACGAATTTGTCGTGGATGCCCGCGGTAACAATCAGGCGGCTGGAGGCGGTGCAACGCTGGCCGGTGGAGTAAAACGCACTCTGCACCGCCAGTTCGACAGCTTGCTTGAGGTCGGCATCGTCGAGGATGACCTGTGGGTTTTTACCGCCCATTTCCAGCTGCACCTTGGCCTGGCGCGACACACAGCTGATGGCGATCTGGCGACCGACGCTCACCGAGCCGGTAAAGCTTATACCGTCCACTTTCGGGCTGTTGACGATAGCGTCGCCGACCACGCGGCCGCTGCCCATCACCAGGTTGAACACGCCTGCCGGGAAGCCTGCGCGAGCAATGATCTCGGCCAGTGCCCAGGCGCAACCCGGTACCAGATCGGCCGGCTTGAACACTACACAGTTGCCATAGGCCAGGGCCGGGGCGATCTTCCAGGCGGGGATGGCGATGGGGAAGTTCCATGGCGTGATCAGGCCAACCACGCCCAGGGCTTCACGGGTGACCTCCACATGCACCCCCGGGCGTACCGAGGGCAGGTAATCGCCCGACAGGCGCAGGCATTCACCGGCGAAAAACTTGAAGATATTGCCGGCACGGCTCACTTCACCGATGGCTTCGGGCAGGGTCTTGCCTTCTTCGCGAGCCAGCAGGGTGCCCAGTTCTTGCTTGCGGGCGAGGATTTCGCTGCCGACCTTGTCCAGCGCATCGCTGCGCGCCTGGATGCCGGAGGTCGACCAGGCAGGGAACGCAGCCCGTGCCGCATCAATGGCAGTCTGGACCTGGGCGACGTCAGCCTTGGCATATTCGCCAATCACATCGCTCAGGTCGGAGGGGTTGATATTGGTGCTGTATTCAGTGGCTGTTACCCACTCGCCACCGATGTAATTGTCGAAACGCTTTGAACCAGTCATCAAATTTCTCCACACGTGGACAGGCATCGATTTCCTGTAGTTATACGTCATCGTACGACTTCAGGCAAAAACAATCGGCGCGGCGAAACTGAGCGAGGGAGGGAACCGTCTGATTGGGTTTCAACTGTGGGAGCGAGCCTGCTCGCGAAGACTGTATTCGCGAGCAGGCTCGCTCCCACAGGGTCAGTCTGCAGGCAGCAGCAATCGGGCCAGCACCGGCAGGTGGTCGGAGATGGTCTGGGTGTCTTCCTGGCGCACATAGCCTTCGATGCGCTGCAGCTTGGGGCTGTGGAAGAGGTAGTCGAGCGTACGGTCGGGCTCGTCCGCGTCGGGGAGATTGGGAAAGTGGGTCAGCCACAGTTCGCGGTCGATGCCGGTAGCTTCAGGGTTGCTGGGGATCATCGGGTACTTTTCCCAGAGCAGGTGCAACTCGCTGTCTTGCGAGTAGCCCTGGCGCAATGGCTCGGGCAGGCGCAAGTACTGGCCGATGGGCAGCAGGTTGAAGTCCCCGCCGATCAACCACGGCGTGCCCTGGCCTTCCAGCTTGTCGGCCAGTTCGGCGACAGTCTGCATTTGCAGGCGCAGGTTGCTGTTGTTGGCGGAGGGCGCATCCAGTTGTGTATTGATTGCTGCCAGTTGCCCGCCATCATTGAGCGGCAGGTAGTTGACCAGCAGCGCGGGCCTGGGCTGGAACTGACGGCTGAGAAAGTTGGTATCGGCCAGGGGCAATTGCAGACGTTCTGCGTGTTCGATCTGGAAGCGGCTGAGGGTGACCAGAGAGCGTCCGACACTGCCGAAAATATGCCAGTCGGGCACAAAGTCGGCCTTCCAGGTAAAGGCCTGGGTGCTGCAGGGGTAGAGGTCGATCAGGCGTTCTTGCAGCAGGGCCAGCTGGTTCTGGTAATCGCTGGCCTTGGCGTTGTCATCGACTTCCTGCAACAGCACGAGATCCGGGCGTTCGTCACGTATGACCCGCGCTACCTCATCAAGGCTGAAGGCCATGTCTTCCCGGGTGGGGCGGGTGTCAGGGCCGCTGCCGTCAGCCAGGTTGTACCAGAACACATAGCGCTTGCCGGCCAGGTACTGGATGTTCCACGTCATTACCTTGAGCGCCTGGCCTGGTACCAGCACCGGGGCGGTGCCGGGGCACGTCAGGGGCAGCACCTCGCGGGCACCGGGCCGCCATGTAACGCTATAAACCAGACATGCCAGCAGCGCTGAGATCAGCAGCAAACCTGATGCGGTGCGGCGTAATAAACGTGACATGAGCTCGACTTAATAACGTTACAGGGAAGGCTCGAACATACCCGACGGCAGTGCGGCCTTCCAAGGTTCTTTGTGTAGGAAATTTCTGTTTTTATAGTTCTGACTTTTCGCTGATCAACATAAATAAACGAAACAGTACGACGGAAACAAACAACTGCAAGAAGCTGTTGGCGCTATCGAGTGCCAGCGATAGCAGTGTGTTGTCGTCTTTGGAAAACAGGGTGTAACTGAATTCCTTGAGCAACATCAGAGGGCCCAGTACGGCCAGTATGCAAACGAAAATCCGCCAGAAATGCCCGCGGGTCAGGGTGAAGCTCGACTTCATGGCCGCCAGCGGAGCATCACCACGCAATACCAGTCGGTACTCGGAGAAGGCCAGTACCACGGTGAGGAAAATGCCCGGAATAAAAAACATCGACAGCCCCAGCACGATCAGCAGCGTGCTGATTGCCGAGAGCAGGGCGAATTTGGGCCAAAGATTAACCGCCGAGGCCAGCAGGTCGCGGTTGCGCGGGCTTTCGCCCTGGCTGCGGGCATCGAGAAACAGGATCAGGGCGGCGGTGTACAGAGGGTACAGCAGCAGTCCGACAACCAGGCCATAACCGGGCGATGCATCCGGGCCTGCGGCGTTGTCGACAATGTGCTGCAGCACAGCTTCAAGGATGACCAGCGGCAGGCACAGCGTTACGATCTGGCTCAGATTGCGCTGGAAGAAGTACAGGGAGTCGCGAAGAACAGTCAGCGGATTCATTGGCAGTTGTCAGCAGTCAAGAGCGGTGCGTCACTTTAACCGATGAGACGCCAAGATGAACAAAAGTTCACGCAGGCCTGATGCTGTTGAAACGGGTTGTAGTGCCCCAATAACGCGTTTGAGCTTCTGCGTAATGCAAGGGGCAGGTTTCTATCTGCAATCGAAAGAGGTTGTCATGAACAGCGAAGAGCAAAGCCTGATTGACGGGTTGTTTACACGGTTGCAGCAGGCCGAGGCAGGATCAGCCCCGCGCGATGCCCAGGCCCAGGCGCGGATCAATGAACATCTGGCGCGTCAGCCTGCGGCAACGTACTACATGGCTCAGGCGCTGCTGGTGCAAGAGGCTGCGCTCAAGCAACTCGACCAGCAGAACAAGCAATTGCAGGCAGAACTGGCTCAGGCGAAGGCTGCTGCGGCACCTGCGCCATCTGGGGGGAGCTTTCTGTCGGGACTTTTTGGCGGTGGCGATCGGGTATCGGCTCCCACGCCCGGCCCAACGTCGGGCACCGGGGGCTGGCGT
This sequence comes from Pseudomonas sp. FSL R10-0056, assembly GCF_009600105.1. Classification (NCBI taxonomy): domain Bacteria; kingdom Pseudomonadati; phylum Pseudomonadota; class Gammaproteobacteria; order Pseudomonadales; family Pseudomonadaceae; genus Pseudomonas; species Pseudomonas sp. FSL R10-0056. Next base: position 19,377 of record NZ_WIWL01000216.1, on the reverse strand, counting down.
GATGGCCCGGCAGCGGCTCCTGTCGTGGCCCCTCAGCCAGCAGCAGCGGCGCCGGCCCCAGCATTGGGCAGCGGCTTTTTGGGCGGAGCCCTGAAAACGGCAGCGGGTGTGGCGGGCGGCGTGATGCTGGCGCAAGGCATCAGTAGCCTGTTCCACCACAATCAGCAGCCGCAGATTGTCGAGGAGATCATCGAACAACCAGGTTCTGTCAGCGACGCTGGCTGGGGCAGCGGCAACCAGCAATACGCCAATAGCGGCTCGGGAATTGAAGACGTCGGCCTGGACGATGACGGCTTCTTTTCTGACGACGACTCCTACGTTTGACTTCATCGCCCGGTGCCTTATTGCACGCCGGGCGGTTTATCCGCGCAAACCCCCGGCAGGCTGGCATACTGCAGCCTTGTTTTTCAGTCGCGTGCCCGCTGCCCGGGCGCCATGAGGTTTGCCGGTGAAAAAAATTGCGGTCTTCGCGGATGTGCAGAACCTTTATTACACGGTTCGCCAGGCCTATGGCTGCCATTTCAATTACGCCGCCCTGTGGGCTGATATCAGCAAGCGCGGTGAAATTGTCGAAGCCTATGCCTATGCGATTGACCGGGGTGACAGCAAGCAGCAGCAGTTTCAGCAGATCCTGCGCAACCTCGGTTTTATCGTAAAACTCAAACCCTATATCCAGCGCAGCGATGGCTCGGCCAAGGGCGACTGGGATGTGGGCATTACCATCGATATCATGGACTCGGCAGCCAATGTCGACGAAGTGGTACTGGCCTCGGGTGACGGTGATTTCGACCTGCTCCTGGAGCGTATTGCCAGCAAGCATGGGGTTGAAACCGTGGCCTACGGTGTGCCCGGTCTGACGGCCAATTCATTGATTCGCGCTGCCAGCCGCTATGTGCCGATTGAAGGCAATTTGCTGCTTAAGTAACCCTTATTTTTTACAGGATTGACCAGGTTTGGAACGCATCGCGGTAATTGACTTTGAGACCACCGGCATCTCCCCGAGCAGCACCTGCCGGGCCACTGAAATTGCCGTGGTGATTCTTGAGCGCGGTCGCATTGTCGAGCGTTATCAAAGCCTGATGAATGCCGGTGTGCGGGTGCCTGGGTTTATCGAGCAGTTGACCGGCATCAGCAACGCCATGTTGCGCACCGCGCCGTCGGCTGAGCAGGTGATGAACGAGGTCAACGAGTTCGTCGGCATTACCCCGTTGCTGGCGCACAATGCTGCGTTTGACCAAAAATTCTGGGATTTTGAAATGGGCCGCATCAAGCGCACCCGTTTACAGAACTTCGCCTGTTCATTGTTGCTGGCGCGTCGCCTGATGCCTGCGGCGCCTAACCACAAGCTTGGCACGCTGACCACCTTTGCCGACTTGCCCCACACCGGCAAAGCTCACCGGGCCATGGCCGATGCGGAAATGGCGGCCAACTTGACGGCTCACCTGGCTGAGCAACTGCGCCAGAAGCACGGGTTACGTGAATTGAACCACGACCTGTTGTGCAGCTTGCAGAAAGTCCCGGCGGCGAAGATCAATGAGCATCTCAAGCGGTATCGCGGGTTTTAAAAGCGACCCTCTCCCTTTGGGAGAGGGCTATTTGATCTCCATCGAAAAGTGTACGGCCCCTTTTGGTGCGTTCTGTTACTTATTATTTCCCGGCGCCCTGTCTAAACTCTCCAGTCCCCTGCCTCTGCCCTTGAGCTGCCTTCATGCCTGCCGCACGTCGTTTTCCGCTACAACTGATCGGTGCTTTTTTTGCCTTGTACATCATTTGGGGCTCGACTTATCTGGCTATCCGCATCGGTATTGAGTCCTGGCCCCCGTTGATGATGGCTGGCGTGCGCTTCCTGATTGCGGGCAGCCTGATGTATGGCTTTATGCGCTGGCGCGGTGCCCCCGCACCCACTGCCGTGCAATGGCGTTCGGCAGCCATGATCGGCTTTCTGTTGCTGGCGTGCGGCAACGGCGGTGTGACCCTGGCCGAACACTCGGGCGTAGCTTCCGGCGTCGCCGCCCTGGCCGTAGCCACCGTGCCCCTGTTCACCCTGCTGTTTGGTTACTTCTGGGGCAACCGCAACACCCGCCTGGAATGGGCCGGGATTGTCCTGGGGCTGATCGGCATCGGCATGCTCAACCTGGGCTCCAACCTGCAGGCCAGTCCAATGGGCGCGGCAATGGTGATCTTTGCCGCCGCGGCCTGGGCCTTTGGTTCGGTGTGGAGCCGCCACTTGCCACTGCCAGCAGGGCCAATGGCCAGCGCTGCGGAAATGCTCACCGCCGGTGCCGTATTGCTGGCGGGCAGTCTGCTCAGTGGCGAGCGCATGACTCAAATGCCCACCGCTGCAGGCTGGGGTGCGCTGCTGTATCTGGTGTTCTTCGGCTCGATCATCGCCTTCAGCGCCTATATGTACCTGCTTAAGAATGTGCGGCCGGCGGCGGCCACCAGCTATGCCTACGTCAATCCGGCGGTGGCGGTCATGCTGGGGATTGCCTTTGCCGGCGAGAGCATCGGTTTTGAGGAGTGCCTGGCCATGGCGGTCATCATCAGTGCGGTGGTGTTGATCGGTTTGCCACAGTGGCGCAAGCAGAAACCGGCCTGAATTAGGGTAAACTGCGCGCCATTGCAACTTATGCACCCACGCGCTGACCTTTTTCGACGGTATCCCCATGACATTCGCCACCCTTGGCCTGATCGAACCCCTGCTGCGCGCCCTTGAGACGCTCGGCTACAAGACCCCAACCCCGGTTCAGGCCCAAGCGATTCCCGCAGTACTGGCTGGTCGCGACCTGATGGCTGCGGCCCAGACCGGTACCGGCAAAACTGGCGGTTTCGCTTTACCGTTGCTGCAGTCGCTGACCATGGAAGGCCCGAAAGTGGCCAGCAACTCGGTGCGTGCACTGGTGCTGGTGCCGACCCGCGAACTGGCCGAACAGGTTCACGAAAGCATTCGCCAGTACGCCGAACACCTGCCGTTGAGCACCTACGCGGTGTACGGCGGTGTCAGCATCAACCCGCAAATGATGAAAATGCGCAAAGGCGTTGATGTACTGGTGGCCACACCGGGCCGTCTGCTGGACCTCTATCGCCAGAAAGCGATCAAGTTCAACCAGCTGCAAACCCTGATCCTCGACGAAGCTGACCGCATGCTCGACCTGGGCTTCTCCGAAGAGCTGCGTGATATCTACCGCGCCTTGCCGAAAAAGCGTCAGACCCTGCTGTTCTCGGCGACCTTTTCTGACGCGATCCGCCTGTTGGCCGAGCAGATGCTCGACAACCCGCTGAGCATCGAAGTCAGCCCGCGCAACGTGGCGGCCAGCAGCGTCAAGCAGTGGGTCATCCCGGTCGACAAAAAGCGCAAGGCCGAGCTGTTTTTGCACTTGTTGCGCACCCAGCACTGGAAGCAGGTCCTGGTGTTCGCCAAGACCCGCAACGGTGTCGATGAATTGGTAGGCAAGCTGCAAGGTCTGGGGATCAACGCTGACGGTATTCATGGCGACAAGCCACAGGCCACGCGCCAACGGGCGCTGGACCGCTTCAAGGCCAGCGAAGTGCAGATTCTTGTGGCTACCGATGTGGCTGCCCGTGGCCTGGACATCGAAGACCTGCCGCTGGTGGTCAACTTCGACCTGCCCATCGTGGCCGAAGACTACATCCATCGCATTGGCCGTACCGGTCGTGCCGGTCAGAAAGGCGAGGCCATTTCCCTGGTCTGTGCTGATGAAGTAAACATGCTGTCGGCGATCGAGATGTTGACCCGTCAGACGTTGCCACGCCACGAAGAGCAGGATTTCGAGCCTGAGCACCGAGTGCCTGAAACTGATGCTTCGGGGCAGGTGATCAAAAAGCCGAAGAAGCCGAAAAAACCGAAAACCTCGGGCGGTGGCGGCAAGCGCAATCTGGGCAAATGGGTGGATAGCGGCGAAGCAGCACCTGCCGAGCCATCGGTAAAGCCGGTGCGCAAAGTGCCTGTATTCAACACCGGCCCGCGCAAGCGCAAGCCGTAAGCCCGGTCGAGGCTAAAAACTCCAACTGTGGGAGCGAGCCTGCTCGCGAACGGCCTTCGCGAGCAGGCTCGCTCCCACAGGGACGGTCAACGTTTAGCCTTCAACCAGCTTAATACCCCTAACCCTGCGGCACGACCACTGGCAAAACAGCCCGTGAGCAAGTAGCCGCCGGTGGGTGCTTCCCAATCCAGCATCTCGCCTGCACAAAACACGCCGGGTAATTGCCTGAGCATCAGATTTTCATCCACAGCCTCGAACCGCACGCCACCGGCGCTGCTGATGGCTTCGTCCAAGGGGCGGGCTTTTATCAGCTTCAACGGTAGCGCCTTGATGGCCTGAGCCAGTTGCGCCGGGTCATTGAAGCATTCTGCAGGCGCCAGCTCGCGCAACAGCGCCGCTTTTACCCCATCAATCCCCAGCTGGCTGTGCAAATGCTTGCTCATCGAGCGTGAGCCGCGGGGTTTGGCCAAGGCTACCTGGATTTTATCCACAGGCTTGCCCGGCAGCAGGTCGATCAGGATCGTCGCTTCACCCTGTTGATTGATCGCTTCACGAATCGGCGCCGACCAGGCGTAAATCAAGCTGCCTTCAATGCCTGTGGCGGTAATCACGCATTCGCCCAGGCGCGGCGTGCTGTGTTCCAGGGCAATGGCGATGTTTTTCAGCGGGGCGCCGGCGAACTTGCTGCGCAGCACCTCGCTCCAGCCCGCCACATCAAACCCGCAATTGCTCGGCTGCAAGGGGGCCAGGTCAACGCCGCGCTCAGCCAGCAAGGGCAACCAGGCACCGTCCGAGCCCAGTCGCGCCCAACTGCCACCGCCCAGGGCCAGTAGCACCGCGTCGGGGTTGAGCTGCTTTTGGCCTTCGGGACTGTCCACCAGCAACTGGCCATCGGCCTGCCAACCCAGCCAGCGGTGGCGGGTGTGGATAACTACACCGGACTCGCGCAGGCGCTTGAGCCATGCGCGCAGCAGCGGCGCGGCTTTCATATCGGTGGGGAACACCCGGCCGGAACTGCCGACAAAGGTTTCGATCCCCAACTCATGAATCCACTGGCACAACGCATCGGCATCGAAGGCGCGCAGCAACGGTGCCATCTGCGGTGCGCGTTCGGCGTAGCGCGACAGGAAAGCCGGGTAGGCTTCGGAATGGGTGATATTCATGCCGCCGACCCCGGCCAGCAGAAACTTGCGGCCCACCGACGGCATGCCATCGTAGAGATCGACCTTCACCCCAGCCTGACTCAACACTTCGGCGGCCATCAAACCGGCGGGGCCACCGCCAATAATGGCGACGTGACGGGAAGGGAGTGTGGAGGGTTCAGTCATGGCAGGGCTGCAAATCGGCGAAATAGGCCGGGCATTCTACCTGACTGGGCGGAGCAGATCCCCTGTAGCAGCAGCCTTCGTCCCTCGGCAGCTGCTACAGAGATAGCGATGGCTGTACGAAAAACATACAGCCCTCTGGAGGCCATGTTCTCTGTGCCCTGCAGGCGCTTTCACTCAGGTTATCCACAGGCAGTTCCACAGGCATTGTGGGTAAAATCACACCTCAGTGACAACCTGATGACAGCCAGACCTTCTGTGCACTGTGATGCAATATCCCGTGGCGGCGCGCCAGGGCCTTGCGATCCTTGCTGTATCCGCCGCCAATCACCCCGACCACCGGTATGTCGCGACCCAGGCAGTGGCGCATCACGCTCTCGTCACGGGCCGCCACACCTTCATCGGTGAGCTTCAAATAGCCCAGGGCGTCGTCTTTATGCACATCGACCCCGGCGTCATACAGCACCAGATCCGGTTGATACAACGGCAGCAGGTAATTGAGCGCCTCGTCCACCACTTGCAAATATTCAGCATCGCCCATACCCATAGGCAGGCCGATGTCCCAGTCGCTTTGCGCCTTGCGTGCCGGAAAGTTTTTTTCGCAGTGCAGGGAAACGGTAATGGCATCCGGCGTATGTTCAAGAATTCGCGCAGTACCGTCGCCCTGATGCACATCGCAGTCAAAAATCAGTACGCGGTTTACCCGGCCGCTTTCCAGCATATAGCGGCTGATGATCGCCAGATCGTTGAAGATGCAAAAACCCGCCGGGTGATCGTAGTGCGCGTGATGAGTGCCGCCCGCCAGATGGCAGGCCAGGCCGTGCTCAAGCGCCTGCTCGGCGGCCAGCAGAGATCCGCCCACGGCGCGAACGGTACGTCGCGCCAGTGCCTCGCTCCAGGGCAGGCCCAGGCGGCGTTGATCTTCGCGGGCCAGCTCGCCTGCCATATAGCGCTCGATATAGCTGCGGTCATGGGCCAGGGCGAGGATATCCACAGGGCATAATTCGGGACGCAGCAGCTCTGCATCAAGGGTCAGCCCGGAGTCGACCAGGTGATCGCGTAACAGGCGGAACTTATCCATAGGAAAACGATGCTCCGCTGGGAACTGCGGGCTGTAGTCATCGTGGTAAATCAGCGGCACTGGCATAGGGATTTTCGCGTCGTAACGAGCGCTGGATATTACCAGCGCTGTACACTCTCATCATATGTAAAGCCCGGTAACAAATCGGAGAGGACGGATGGAGCAGATCAAAGAGCTCGAAAGTGCCCGTTTGCACTTGCGCCCCTGGCGTGACACAGACTTGCCCGAGTTCGCTGCCATGTGCGCCGACCCTCAGGTGATGCGCTATTTTCCGGCGCCCCTGAGCCGCCTTGAAAGCGCCGCGCTGATTGGCCGGGTTCGTGGTCACTTTGCCGAATATGGCTACGGGGTATGGGCATTGGAGCGCAAGGACACCGGTGCCTTTATCGGCTTTACCGGGCTGATGAATGTGTCGTTCGAGGCGCCGTTTACCCCTGCCGTAGAAATCGCCTGGCGTCTGGCTCCCGAACACTGGGGCCTGGGTTACGCCAGTGAGGCGGCCTGGGCCGTGTTGCGCTGCGCCTTTGATCGCCTGGCCCTGGACCAGGTGGTGTCGTTTACCAGCGAGCTGAACCTGCCCTCGCAAAAAGTCATGCAGGCGATTGGCATGCAGCACGATGTCGACGGTGATTTTGAACACCCCTTGCTGCCCGCAGGCGACCCGCTCAGACCCCATGTGCTGTACCGGATCACGCGGGCACAGTGGCTGGAAACCCTGCACGGCTAGGCGGTGTGTTTAGCGGCGCAAGCCGAAAATTTTGACCTGCGTAACGAAGATTACGACGGTAATGCTCTGTGTGAGGAGAATCTGAATGAGCCAAGTGTTGGATGATCTGGTCAATTTGCTGACCCTGGAACCGATCGAAGAGAACCTCTTTCGCGGCAGCAGTCAGGACTTGGGCTTTCGCCAGTTGTTCGGTGGTCAGGTGCTCGGTCAATCGCTGTCGGCCATGAGCCAGACGGTTGAAGACGCCCGCCATGTGCATTCCATGCACGGCTATTTCCTGCGCCCTGGTGATGCCGGTTTGCCCGTGGTGTATCAGGTTGATCGCGTGCGGGACGGCGGCAGCTTCAGCACGCGCCGGGTGACCGCGATCCAGAAGGGCCAGCCGATTTTTACCAGCAGCGCCTCGTTTCAGTACGACGAAGGCGGTTTTGAACATCAGACGACTATGCCTGACGTTGTGGGCCCTGAGAATCTGCCCTCGGAACTGGACATGATGCGCCTGCGTGCGCACCTGATCCCCGAGTCGATGCGGGAAAAACTGCTGTGCGCCAAGCCTATCGAGTTCCGCCCGGTGGTAGGAGAAGACCCGTTCAACCCCAAGGTTACTGATCCGATCAAGTACGTGTGGTTTCGCGCCGACGGCACCTTGCCCGATACCCCGGCGCTGCATAAGTACCTGCTGGCCTACGCCTCGGACTTCGGCTTGTTGACCACGTCCTTGCTGCCCCATGGCAAAGGGGTATGGCAAAACGATATGCAGGTCGCCAGCCTTGATCACGCACTGTGGTTCCATGCCGACCTGCGTGCCGATGACTGGTTGCTCTACGCCATGGACAGTCCATGGGCGGGCAATTCCCGTGGATTCTCCCGTGGCAGTGTCTACAACCGCGCTGGCCAACTGGTGGCTTCGGTCACGCAGGAAGGGTTGATCCGCCATCGCAAGGACTGGGCATGACACTCAAGGACGTCAAACACTGGGTTTTCGACATGGACGGCACCCTGACTGTTGCCGTGCATGACTTTGCCCTGATCCGCCGTGAGCTGGAGATCCCGGCGGATGCCGATATCCTCACTCATCTCAACGGCCTGCCCACCGAGGTGGCGGCGGCCAAACACGCCTGGCTGCTGGAGCATGAACGCGAGCTGGCACAGGCCTCCACCGCCGCGCCGGGCGCGGTTGAGCTGGTGCGCGACCTGGCGGCTCGTGGCTGTCGTCTGGGGATACTGACCCGAAATGCCCAGGAGCTGGCGCATATCACCCTCAAGGCCATTGGCCTGGGCGAATGCTTTGCGCCCGAGGATGTACTGGGCCGGGACAACGCGGCGCACAAACCCGACCCGGACGGCCTGCTGCAACTGGCGCGGGCATGGGATGTAGCAGCGGCGAACATGGTAATGGTGGGGGATTACTACTTTGACCTGGCGTGTGGTCGCGCGGCAGGCAGCAAAACCGTACTGGTCAATGTTCCTGAAAACCCGTGGCCGGAACTGACCGACTGGCATGCCAAAGACTGCTACGCGCTGCGCCGGTTGCTCGGTTAACGAAATACGCGTAGCAGCTGCCGAAGGAACGAGGCTGCGTTCGACGGCGAAGCCGTCGTAAATCCAGGCAGCGCGGTGAGTCAGTTAAACCGTGCACTCAGACTTCACGATCGCTTTGCAATCGAACGCAGCCTCGTTCCTTCGGCAGCTGCTACAAAGGGTGCTCTTACTCGCCAAACAACGCCTTCTGACCTTCAGGCGAGGTAAACATCTGATCGCCGTTGTGCCCCACCCCGGGCACTTCAATCAACCGTTGATTGAGCCCTTGTGGATGGCGCTGGGTCAAATACTCAAAGTAGTTCTTGTCCCTTACCAGCCTGAACGCCCCCTGGGCCTCGGCTTCGCAGCCTTTATCAAGCGCCGGGTGGTTGGGGTCGATGTCCTTGGCGCCTAGCAGATAGGTAATGTCGCGCTCTATATAGGCCTGTTCCAACTGTCGGTGTTTTTGCCCATCTGCGTAGGCTGGCAGATCCTTGAGCCCGTATTTCCAGGTATTGAAGCCCGGGCAGTTTGCAGCATCAAAGGTCGGAATCGGTCGCTGTGCATTGAAGTAGGCATAAGAAGACGGGTTGGCCACTACATAGCGCACCTTGATCCCGTCTGCCTGCAAGGCCTTGTCGGCCTGGGTGGTCAGGGCATAGCGCTGCACCACTTGAGCACCCCCGGAGTGCCCGGCAATCACCACCTCGCGCAAGGCCGGGAAGCGCTTGCGGTCATCAAGACGCTCAAGGATCTGATCCAGTGCCGCGTAGGAACTCAGTGCCTGTGGGCTCACAGCAGGGTCACCGGCCATCCAGTCATTGGCATGCCAGCGCAGCACATTGTCGGGCAAGGTATGGCGCGAGCCATCGCTTTCATTGAGAAACTGCGGTGCAATGACCAGGGTTGTGGACAGCTGCCCGGCCTGCGTCGCGGCTTGCTCGGCGCTGTGTAAATACGTCTGGGCGTTGCGCAGACGACCATGAATCACGATCAGTGCGCGTTGCACCTGAGGCAGTGGCTGTTTCCAGTCCTGACTCACCCCGACACTCAACTCGCCGGGGCCGATCTTGAGATGTTCGGGGCTGAGTTCTTTAACTCCGTGCTCGGCTGCTTGAACCACAGAGCAGGCCAGCATCAGGCCTATTAATGAAGCGATAGAGCGTATTCCCATTTAAAGCCTCGCTGCCGAGAAGGTATCGCACTGGTTGATATTGCCTTGGGCAAAACCGGTCTTGAACCACTTCACCCGTTGTGCCGATGTGCCGTGGGTAAAAGAGTCCGGCATCACACGGCCCTGGCTTTGCTGCTGCAAGCGATCATCGCCAATGGCATTGGCGGCGTTCAAGGCCGATTCTATATCGCCTGCTTCCAGCCAATTGTGACGTTTTTGCGCAAGGTTGGCCCACACCCCGGCCAGACAGTCGGCCTGCAATTCCTGGCGCACCAGCAAGCCACCATCGCCTTCCATACGTTTGCCTTGTTGACGGGCCATCTGCATTTTCGACGACACGCCCAGCAAGGTCTGCACATGATGGCCAACTTCGTGAGCGATCACATAAGCCTGGGCAAAATCGCCAGCAGCCTTGAAGCGTTGGGCCATTTCCTGGAAGAAACTCATATCCAGATAGACCTTCTGGTCGGCCGGGCAATAAAACGGCCCGCTGGCAGCTGTTGCAAAGCCGCAGGCCGAATTGATCTGGCCGCGAAACAGCACCAGGGTCGGGTCTTTATAGCTGCGTCCGGCTTGCTGAAACACTTGGCGCCAGGTGTCCTCTGTGTCACCCAGAATCGCCCGTACAAAATCGGCCTGCTCGTCATTGGCCGCCGGTGCGCGACCGGCTGGCTGGCTGACCTGAGGCGAAGACTGTTCGGTGAGCTGGCCGCTTAACTGTCCGAGGATCTGCATGGGGTCCTGCCCGGTCAACAAACCGATGCCAACAATCACCACCACGGCTATCAAACTCAGACCTTTGCCGCCGCCAAACCGCATCCCGCCACCACCACCGGTGCCTTGATCGCGTACGTCTTCGACATTATCGCTACGTCGACCTTTTTTCCAAAGCATGGGGGAGTCCTCTGATAAATCGTGTGTTCAAGTGTTGTTGCTGAGTCGGGACAATGCCAGCCCGGCTGTCAGACGTTTCTTGGGTGGGGGGCGAGTATGGCATTGCGCTAAAAAGACCTGAACGCCTTAATACAGTTCCGGGCATCGGGCTGAAGTGGTTGAATACGCCACGCCAATCCCCGCCCCGGAGTTGTTAGCCCTGTGAATATCGATACCCGTATCAAGTACCGCCACCTCGTATGCTTTTTGGAGATGGCGCGCCAGGGCAGCCTGGCGCGGGCGGCGGATGTGCTGGCGGTAAGCCAGCCAGCGATGTCAAAAACCCTCAAGGAGCTTGAGGAGTTACTGACGGTCAGCCTGTTTGTACGCAGTAAAAGCGGGGTCACCCTGACCGAGGCCGGGGTGGCCTTTCTGCGTTATGCGACACCTTCGGTGCAGGCCTTGCGGGAAGGTGTGAATGCTCTGCGGGGTGGCGAATACGTGGGCGGTACGGTGCGTCTGGGGGTGTTGTCGACGGTAGAAAGCCTGCTGATACCCGAGTTGGTGCAGCGCCTGCACGCCAGGCATTCGTCGCTGGTGGTGAGCGTCGTGACCGGGCCCAGCGCCTATCTGTTATCGCAGTTACGGGTAGGCGATGTCGATTTGGTAGTGGGGCGCATGACCGATAGCCCGGAAATTCAGGGTATGAATTTTGAGCATCTCTACAGCGAATCCATGACCCTGGTGGTGCGCGCAGATCACCCCTTGATCCGGGGACCGCTGGACCGCAGCCAGCTGGAAAATTACCCGCTGGTTTTGCCATTGGCCAACACCACCATTCGCACCTTTGCCGACAGCCTGTTTGTGCAGTGCGGCATCAGCCAGTCCCGCCAGCGCCTGGAAACCCTGTCGATCACCCTCAGCCGGCGTTATGTGCTGCGCAACGATGCGGTGTGGATCGCCCCGCTGGATGCCGTGCGCCTGGACCTGGCCAGTGGCGAGCTGCAAGAAATCGACCTGGGCCAGCGTGAGCCGGGCGGTTCGATCGGTATTTGCAGCAACGCCCATGTGCCGATGTCGGTGGCAGCGCAAGGGTGTGTCGAGGTTTTGCGTGAATTGGGCCAAGCTTACGGCGAAGGCATTTATCCATAACCATTTGGTTATGGATAGGCCTGGCCTTTTCAATAGTCGTTACGCCCCTGTTGGTTAAAACTGGCGCCCAGCCTTTATAAAAACAACAGGAGATCGACATGTCTGATGCAGACAGCCGGCGCTTTATCATCCGTGACCGCAACTGGCACCCCAAAGCTCTGACCCCTGACTACAAGACTTCCATTGCCCGTTCCCCGCGTCAGGCGCTGGTGAGCATCCCGCAATCGGTGAGTGAGACCAGCGGGCCTGACTTTTCCCACCTTAAGTTCGGCAAGTTCGACAACGACTTGCTGCTGAATTTCAATAATGGCGGTTTGCCGATAGGCGAGCGGATCATCCTGGCAGGTCGCGTGCGCGATCAATATGGCAAGCCGATTCCTCATACCTTGGTGGAAATCTGGCAGGCCAACGCTGGCGGTCGGTATCGTCACAAGAACGACCGCTACCTGGCGCCGCTGGACCCAAACTTCGGCGGCGTGGGCCGCACCTTGACCGACAGTGAAGGTTATTACAGCTTTCGCACTGTCAAGCCAGGGCCTTACCCGTGGCGTAACGGGCCTAATGACTGGCGCCCGGCGCATATCCACGTTTCCATCAGTGGCCCCTCGATTGCCACGCGCCTGATTACCCAGCTGTACTTCGAAGGTGATCCGATGATCCCCATGTGCCCGATCGTCAAATCGATTACCAACGCCGATGCCGTGCAGAGCCTGATTGCCCGGTTGGACATGGGCGCGGCCAATCCGATGGATTGTCTGGCCTATCGTTTTGACATTGTGCTGCGCGGTCAGCGCCAGACTCACTTCGAAAACTGCTGAGGAGCCCCGTCATGCCTATCGAACTGCTACCGGAAACCCCATCGCAAACTGCTGGCCCCTACGTGCATATCGGCCTGGCGCTGGCTGCGGCCGGCAACCCGTCGCGTCCAGAGGAAATCTGGAGCGAAATGGCCAGACCCGATGCTGCGGGCGAGCATATTGTGCTGTTTGGCAACGTTTATGACGGTAATGGCCACCTGGTGCGCGACTCTTTTCTGGAGCTTTGGCAAGCCGACCATAAAGGGGTCTATGACGAAAACTTCGACTCGGAAAAAGCTTTCAACAGCTTTGGTCGCACCGCCACCACCTTCGATGCGGGTGAGTGGGCACTCAATACCATCAAGCCGGGCGTGGTGAACAACGCAGCTGGCGTGCCGATGGCGCCGCATATCAACGTGTCGCTGTTTGCCCGGGGTATCAACATCCATTTGCAGACGCGGCTGTACTTTAGCGATGAGCCAGAAGCCAATGCCAAGTGCCCGGTGCTTAACCTGATCGAACAGCCGCAACGGCGTGAAACCCTGATCGCCCAGCGTTGCGAAGTAAATGGCAAAACGGCCTATCGGTTTGACATCCGCATTCAGGGCGAAGGCGAGACGGTGTTCTTCGACTTTTAAAAGGATATGAGGCAAATGCAAAATCTGTAGCAGCTGCCTCGTTCCTTCGGCAGCTGCTACGGGAATTATGTGCGGCTGCGCCGCTGCTGCCACGCCGCCGCCAACCCGCTGGCACAGATAATCGCAATACCGACCCGGCTGGCCAGGTCAGGGGTGTGGTCAAATAGTAACCAGCCCAATATCCCCGAGAATACGATCTGGCAGTAACTGAATGGCGCCAGCAATGCCGGTGCAGCAACGCGAAACGATTGGGTCAGCAGCAAGTGCGCAGTCATGCCCAGGCTGCCCAAAGCCAGCATTTGCAGGCCGTGGGTCAGGGTTGGCGTTTGCCAGAAAAAAGGCACCAGCGCACTCATCACCAGCACATTGAACAGCCCGGCAAAAAAGTTGCTGGTGGTAGGGCTGTCGTACGCGCTGAGTTTGCGCGTGAGGATTTGATAGCAGCTAAAGCACAACGCCGCCGCCATCGGCAGTAACACCGCTGGGGTAAACAGTTCGCCACCCGGGTGGATGATGATGACCACGCCGATAAAGCCGCACACCACCGCCAACCATTGCCCCCGCGTGACCGTCTCGCCCAGCAGCGGCCCGGACAAGGCCGCCACCAGCAGCGGTGCCAGAAAGTTGACCGCGGTATTTTCAGCCAGCGGGATAAACAGCAAGCCATAGGTGAAGAACAGGCCCGAACCCAGCAGGCAGATAGCCCGCAACACCTGAAGCAAAGGCCGTTTGCTGCGCAGTACACGCAACCCCGACTGCGGCAGAAAGATCCCTGCCATCAATACGGTATGCACCAGGTAACGTGCCCACACCACCATCACCACCGGGTAAAAACCACTGAGGTACTTGGACAGCGCATCATGGCTGGAGAACAGCGCTGTGGCCGTCACAATCAGCAAGATGCCCTTCAAGGGTTGGTTCACCCCCGAAAGGGGTGTGGGTAATGTCATCGAATACCTCGGTGTTCTATGCGCTAAACCTGCGGGATTTTTCGCGGTGCCATGAAGTACATCCACACTAACGCAATGAAGTACATCGCTGGAATCATGGTGAACAGCAAGGTGTAATTATTGTTGGTGACCGTCAGCACATAGCCCACGAACTGGGTCATAAACATCCCGCCGATCGCAGCGCACATGCCGCCAAAGCCGAACACGGTGCCCATCATATGTTTGGGCGTGTAGTCCATCACCATGCTCCACACGTTGGCCGTCCAGGCCTGGTGCGCACCCAGGGCCAGGGCAATGGCGCCCACGGCGACCCACAGCTGGCTGGAGCCTGCGGCCATGACCACGCCGATGATGCTGATGGCACACAACAGCATCGACACCAGGCGCGCCTTGACTGCCGCCATGCCGCGTTTGATCAGAACCGATGACAGGATCCCGCCGCCCACACTGCCGAAATCGGCAGTGATGTAGATGATGATCAGCGGGATGCCCATTTGCGTCACGCTGATGCCCAGGTTGTATTGCTGGTTCAGGAACGGCGGCAGCCAGTACAGGTAGAACCAGAACACCGGTGCCGTCATGGCGTAGGACAAGGCGAATGCCCATGTGCCGCGCATCTTGAGGATGGTGCCGAACGAGACGGTGGTTTGCTCAGGCTCTTTCTCTTGTTGGATGTAGTCCAGCTCGGCCTTGGTGACGGTCGGGTGCTCTTCCGGGTTGTAGTACTTCAAACCCCAGAAGATCAGCCAGATACCCCCCAAGGCTGCCATGCACAAAAAGGCCGCCTGCCAGCCCCACACATGCAGTACCAGCGGCAACATCATCGGCGTGAACATGGCGCCTACGTTGGTGCCGGCGTTGAAGATGCCGCTGGCCACGGCGCGCTCGCTGGCCGGGAACCACAGGCGCGTGGTTTTTACGCAGGCCGGGTAATTGGCGGCTTCAGTGATGCCGAGGATAAAGCGGCAGATCATAAAGCCCACCGCCGAAGTGGCCAGGCCATGGGCGCCGGTGGCCAGGCTCCACAGCAACACGGCGCAGAAGAACACGCGCTTGACCCCGACACGGTCGATCAGTCGGCCTTGCAGCACGAAGCCGATGGCGTAGCCCACCTGAAACCAGAAGTTGATGTTGGCGTAATCCATCGCCGTCCAGCTCATCTCCTTGGCCAGGATCGGTTGCATTACGCCCAGGGCAGCACGGTCGATAAAGTTGAGGGTGGTGGCGAAAAACACCAGTGCGAGCATGCCCCAACGGGTTTTGCCAGTCGCCAGGGTGCCGCGAATCTTGTCACCGATTCCTGCGTTTGGAGCATGGGCAGAAGTGGTGCGTGCAGTCGGAGAAGGGACCATGGATGTTTACCCGTTTCTTGGAATTTTTATGTGGTGTTGCACAACAAGTGACGCAGGGAGTACGGGCTTGATGGTGGCGAGTGGACAAAAAGTCGTCAATTCAAGATAGGCCATATTGTTCGATAATCGCACGCAAAACTAACCGGTTGGTACAGATTGGTTGCTCAATAATAGGGCGCCCTTAATAATCAAGCCATTAAGAAATGCCGTCGCCTGCAGGCTGCGCCAATCCTGGGAGTTATAAATGAAGCGTTCGATCGCCACGGTTTCCTTGAGCGGCACCCTGCCGGAAAAGCTCGATGCCATTGCGGCGGCAGGTTTTGACGGGGTCGAAATTTTTGAAAACGACCTGCTGTATTATGACGGCAGCCCCCGAGAGGTGCGTCAGATATGTACCGATCTGGGGTTGGAAATAAGCCTGTTTCAGCCGTTTCGTGATTTTGAAGGCTGCCGCCGCGATCGTTTGGCCCGCAACCTCGACCGCGCCGAACGCAAGTTTGACCTGATGCAGGAGCTGGGCACCGATCTGGTGCTGGTGTGCAGCAATGCCGCAACGGATTCGGTGGGTGACCGGCAGATTCTGCTCGATGACCTGAGCCTGCTCGCCGAGCGCGCCGGGGCGCGCAATCTGCGTATTGGTTACGAAGCCCTGGCCTGGGGCCGTCATGTCAACACCTGGCAACAGGTCTGGGACCTGGTGCGCGAGGTCGATCACCCCAACCTCGGCGTATTGCTCGACAGCTTCCACACCCTGTCCCTCAAGGGTGACCCGAGTGGCATTGCGCAGATTCCCGGTGACAAAATCTTCTTTGTACAGATGGCAGACGCCCCGATTCTGGCGATGGATGTGCTGGAGTGGAGCCGTCACTTCCGCTGTTTCCCGGGGCAGGGCGAGTTCGATCTGCCAGGCTTCCTGGCACCGATCATACAAAGTGGCTACACCGGGCCGCTGTCGCTGGAGATCTTCAACGACGGTTTTCGCGCCGCTCCGCCCCGCGCCAATGCGGCCGATGGCTTGCGTTCGTTGCTGTATCTGGAAGAGAAAACCCGCGAGCGGCTTGCCCTGCAAAATGCCCCGGTCGCTACCTTGGAGCCATTGTTCGCCCCGCCCGCTGCCAGCCCGTACGACGGCATCGAGTTTCTCGAATTTGCCGTGGATGAAAGCCAGGGCGCGCAACTGACCCACTGGCTCGAGCGACTGGGTTTCAGCAAGGCCGGGCAGCACCGCTCAAAAAATGTGAGCTTGCTGCGCCAGGGTGATATCAACCTGATCCTCAACGCCGAACCCTATTCTTTTGCCCATAACTTTTTTGAGGCCCACGGTCCATCTTTATGTGCCACTGCCATTCGGATGCAAGACAGTGCCAGCGCACTGGCCCGTGCCGTGGCCTACAAGGGGCAGCCTTATCGCGGGCTGGTCGGCCCTAACGAACTGGAGCTGGCGGCAGTGCGTGCGCCCGATGGCAGCCTGATTTATCTGGTGGACAAAGACGCTACCGGCAAGCCGTTGTATGAATCTGACTTCAACCTCACGTCAGCCCCATCACCCCAGGGCGGCCTTAAACGCATCGATCATATGGCGATGGCATTACCCGCCGACAGCCTCGACAGCTGGGTACTGTTCTATAAGAGCCTGCTGGATTTCGAAGCCGATGACGAAGTGGTGCTCCCCGACCCCTATGGTCTGGTAAAGAGCCGCGCGCTGCGTAGTCGTTGCAGCTCGATTCGCTTGCCGCTGAATATCTCCGAGAACAGAAACACCGCCATCTCACATGCTCTGTCGAGTTATCGCGGCTCGGGTGTGCACCATATCGCCTTTGAGTGTGACGACCTGTTCGCCGAAGTCAGCCGCGCCAAAGCCGCAGGCGTGCCGCTGCTGGATATCCCGCTCAATTATTACGACGACCTGGCTGCACGCTTCGATTTCAATGACGAATTCCTGAGCAAACTGGCCTATTTCAACGTGCTGTATGACCGCGATGCCCAGGGTGGCGAGCTGTTTCATGTGTACACCGAGGCGTTTGAAGGGCGGTTTTTCTTCGAGCTGCTGCAACGCAAAAATGGCTATGCCGGGTATGGCGCGGCGAACGTTGCGGTGCGCCTGGCGGCGATGGCCAAGTCACGCAGTGGTGCGGTGCGTCAGGCAAAGTTGTAGGGCGACTTCCTTCATGGGGCGGGGCGCCCCATAATCCCGGGCACTCCAACCTGGCCGTGAGCCTTAAATGACCAATACTCCAGAAGTCGATACCGGCGCCACGGCACCGGTAGTCGAACCGCGTAAAAGCCGTAAGAACAACCCTGAAAAGACCCGGGAAAATATCCTGCAAGAAGCCATTGTCGAGTTCGTCGAACAAGGCCTGGCGGGGGCGCGGGTGGATGCGATTGCCGAGCGCACTAAAACCTCCAAGCGCATGATCTATTACTACTTCACCAGCAAGGAGCAACTCTACGTCGAGGTGCTGGAGAAGTTGTACGGCGAAATCCGCAGCATCGAAAGCTGCTTGAATCTGGATCAGCTTGAGCCGGTTCTGGCGATTCAACGACTGGTGGAATTCACCTTCGACCACCACGACATGAATGCGGATTTTGTACGTATCGTCAGCATCGAAAATATCCACAAGGGCGAGTACATCAAGCGCTCCGAAGGCATCAAGGCCATGAACGACACGATCGTGCAGGCACTTGAAAACATCCTGCAGCGCGGGGTTGAACAACGGGTGTTCCGTGCCGGGCTCAACCCGCTGGATGTGCATTTGCTGGTCAGCTCATTCTGTTTTTACCGGGTATCGAATCGCTACACCCTGGGTGAAATTTTCCAGGTCGACTTCTCTGATCTGCAGGTCAAGCAGCGTCAGCGCGACATGATGTGTGATGCCGTATTGCGCTATTTGCAGGCGTGAACAGGCGGCACACTTTGTACTAATGAAACACAATACCAATTGAAAATCATTCTCGACAAAAAGTAAGATAGCGGCCCCTTTCCTTCATGCTCAGGGAGTCGGTTTGTTGGATACGGATCTCAAGGGCTTGTTCCTCAAGCATGCCAGTACCCTGCGCGGGTATCTGGCGCGCAAGGTACGAGACCCACAGCTGGCCGCGGACCTGGTGCAGGAAAGTTTTCTGCGCATGGCCGAGCGTGGCCGCAAAGAGCACATCGACAACTCCCCCGGTTACCTCTATCGCATTGCTGGCAACCTGCTGGTCGATCATATCCGTCAGGAAACCCGGCGCAAGACCGATACGGTCCCCCATGAAGCACTGGCCGAAATCGAAGACGAAATGGCAGGGCTGGAGGCCCAGGCGATGGCTGAACAACAGCGCATGGCTCTAAAGCAGGCATTGTCCGAGTTGCCCGAAAGGACTCAGGAAATCTTCCGTCTCAACCGCATCGAGGGCATGACCCACGCCCAGGTTGCCCGCCATCTTGAAATTTCCGACAGCTCAGTGCAGAAGCATCTGTCGAAAGCCTTGGCTTACGTCATGCAGCGTCTACAAGAGCCCGAGAAATAACTTTCAAATATGTGGATGAACGGCTTACTGAGTTTTAGCCGGCGAGACGTCACTGCTTATATATAACGAGAAATAGAGATTCACACCTGATGAGCCAAGGCCCCGAACAGCAGAGCATTACTGAAGCGGCCGCCGAGTGGGCGGTGCGTCTGCACGCGGGTGCGTTGAGCGAGGAGGCGCAGGCGCAACTGGAGCAGTGGCTGGCGGCCGATAAGCGCCATCCAGAGGCCTTGCGCTTTGCCGAGCAGACCTGGGCAGCGCTGGGGGATTTGG